>WGBJ01000091.1 GCA_015494385.1 Marinosulfonomonas sp. | reverse complement strand
ATCTTTGATCCCCCTCATCGACATCACCAACATCTTTAACAAGCCGTAGGGTGGGTTATCAACCCACCAACCACGCAGCGTCAAACCCAAAGCGGCGGGGTGAACCCCGCCCTACGGCATCTTCCAAGCGTAGCGCATAATCACCAGTAGCAACAGAACCTCGGTCAGGCTGCCGAGCCAGTAATATATCCACACCTCGCCAATGCAACTGCCCAGAATGGTGAGCGCATATACAGCGGCAACGATGATGTTGGTCAAACGGTTGGCGCCGGGTGGCAGGATCAGGGACAGGGAAATCATCAGGCTGGGGATGATCACATAGAGCGTGGTCAGCAACAAAAAACTCTGGTCCACCGTGAACACGGCAACCTTTCCGGCCAGCACATCGGTGACAACATCCGCCCGCAAATGGGCGAAGATATCGACATAGGCAAAGATGAACAAAAGCGAGGTCCAGAGGGCTGCGATTTTCAGCCGTGTATCAATGGTCGGGGTCGTGGTGGTGCGGGTAATATCCGTCATTTCGTCCTCCGACGTCAGATCGTGACTATAATCCTACGGGACCTCAGGGCAGGATCGACCGACCCTGCCCCGTCAGTCTGGCATGATTATTCCGCAACAGCCAAGCCCTTTTCCTCGTCCGCCTGCTGGCGGTTCCACATCTTGTAATAGCGCCCGTGGTGGGACAGCAATTCGTCGTGGCTACCGCGCTCGACGATCACGCCATCTTCCAGCACCACGATCATATCCGCATCCACAATGGTGGACAGACGGTGGGCGATGGTGATCACCGTACGCCCCTGCCCCATCTCGCGCAGTGAATCCTGAATGTCGCGTTCGGTCTGGGTATCGAGCGCCGATGTGGCCTCGTCCAGCAGCAGGATCGGCGGGTTTTTCAACAGGGTGCGGGCGATGCCCACGCGCTGTTTTTCACCGCCCGACAGTTTCAGCCCGCGTTCGCCGACGGTGGTGTCATAGCCATCCGGCAGGCTGAGGATGAAGTCGTGGATTTTGGCGGCCTTCGCGGCCTCTTCAACCTCGGCACGGGTGGCTTCGGGGCGACCGTATGCGATGTTGTAAAGGATGGTGTCATTGAACAGCACCGTATCCTGCGGCACCACGCCGATTTGCGCGTGCAGGCTGACCTGCGTCACATCGCGCACGTCCTGATCGTCAATCCGCAAGGCGCCTTTGTTGACGTCATAGAAGCGGAACAACAGCCGCCCGATGGTCGATTTGCCGCTGCCCGAAGGGCCGACAATCGCCACGGTTTCACCGCCACCCACAGTCAGGCTGACGCCCTTCAGAATGGGCCGCGCGGCCTCGTAGCCGAAATAGACGTCATCCAGTTCGACCTTACCTTCCGTCACCACCAGCGGTTTGGCGTCGGGTTTGTCTTTGACCTCGGCGGGTTGTTCCAGCAGGGTGAACATTTCGCCCATATCCACCAGCGACTGGCGGATTTCGCGGTACACCGTGCCAAGGAAATTCAGCGGCATGGTGATCTGGATCATATAGGCGTTGACCATGACGAAATCGCCCACCGTCAGATCACCGCGCTGCACGCCCATCGCAGCCATTACCATCACGGCCACCAGACCGGCGGTGATAAATACCGACTGGCCAAAATTCAGGAAAGCCAGAGAGTAGGAGGTTTTCAGCGCGGCCTGTTCGTATCCGGCCATAGAAACATCATAGCGTTCGGCCTCGCGTGCCTCGGCGCCAAAGTATTTCACGGTTTCGAAATTCAGTAGGGAATCGATGGCCTTCTGGTTGGCGTCAGTATCCTGATCGTTCATCTGTTTGCGGATTTTCACCCGCCATTCCGTCACCTTGAAGGTGAACCAGACATAGGCCCAGATGGTGACAACAACCACGGCCAGATACCAGATATCAAAGACAATATACAGAACCACGCCGATCATCAGCAGTTCCAGAACCAGCGGACCCATGCTGAACAACAGGAACCGCAGCAGGAATTCCACCCCCTTGACCCCGCGTTCAATGATCCGGCTAAGACCGCCGGTTTTACGCGTGATATGATAGCGCATCGATAGCCGGTGCATGTGCTGGAAGGTTTCCAGCGCCAGCGCCCGCAAGGCCCGTTGTGCAACCCGCGCAAAGACTGCATCGCGCAATTGCTGGAAACCCACCGTCATCAGTTTTGCCACGCCATAGGCAATCGTCAGCGTGATCGCCCCCGCCCCCAGCATCCATGCCGGCGTGGCATCGCCCGCCAGTGAATCCACTGCGGCCTTGTAGAAAAACGGGGTCAGAACCGATATCAGTTTGGCCACCACCAGCAACAACATCGCCACCACAACACGCCGCCGGACCCATGGCTGATCCTTGGGCCACATATAGGGGGCAACCTTGCGGATGGTGCGCCAGTTCTGGCGGCGTTCCTCGGGGGTGAATTCGGCTTTGGTGATCCGGCTAACCATGTCACGACTTTCTTACGGGGTGGACGCCCGAATGTAATGGCCCCTGCACCGGATTACCAGCGCCTAATCGGGCACTGCGAACACTTGTCCGGGATAGATCAGATCGGGGTCGCGGATGCTGTCGCGGTTGGCTTCAAAGACGCGCACATACATCATCCCGTCGCCATAGGTTTCCCGCGCAATCGCCCAGAGGGTCGATCCGGGCTGAACGGTGATCGCAATGGCTGGCGCGCGGGACGTGCTTTGGGTGCTTTGCAGGGCTTCGGCGGTTTCGCGTTTGAACGGTGTTTCGGTGCGCGAAACCACGGATCCTGTGGCATCGACCTGATCCACCCTCAGGGTATAGATACCGCTATCGACATCGGGTAATTCGGTATGCCAGCCCCCGCCGGCGTCAATTGGTGTGGTCAGAACCGGCTTGTTGTCCAGATAGACCCGCACAAAGCCTTCATCCGTGCCGCGCCCCGACAACTGAACCTCGCCAGCGGCGTCATAGCTGATTGCGTCAATCACCACGTTGGTTGTCATTTCGGGGCTGCTGTCAGCGGGTTGCAAGACGCGCACCCCGTCTTTGGACGCCAGCAACACAGCGGGGGCTTTGGGGGCATCGGAAGCGTTGCCTGCCGGTGTTTGCGTCTCTGTCGCTGTGGGTGTTGCTGTTTGGGTTTCAGCATCAGGGCCCGCAGGTGTCCGGGTTTGCGCGGTTTCAGTATCGGCATCAGGCGCGCCGGTTTGCGCCCCTGTTTCGCCCGCCTCCAAAGCGGCTGTATCGGCTGGGCTCTCTTCCGTTGCAGGGGTTTGTTCTGTCTGCTGTGGCGAGGGTGCGGAAGGTTGCGTTTGCGTGGCGCTGGCGATCTGGTCTTGTGGCTGTGTCGGGCTGGTTACGGGGGCTAGAATGATGCTGTCATCGGATGCCACCACGGCATCGCCTTCGCCGGGAACAGACAGGGTCACCACACGGGCGGTATCGCTGGGCGGAACCGTCAGCAATGATACGAAATTTCCCTGCGCGTCTGCGGTTGCGCGGGCCACTTCCTTGCCATCCAGCAGGATGGTGACCTCTTCTCCGGGCTGGGCAAGGCCGGCGATGACCGAACTTCCGTCCGGCGCAACCCGAACCACGTCGAATTTCGGCGCGGGGACAGAGGGGGTGGCCACATTGGTTTGCCCGTCCGGAGCGGCCTGATCATCGGCCAGCGGATTGGAAGCGGTCTCACTTTGGGCGGGCGCAGTTGTCGCGGGTGCTGTGCCGGTGTCGCCCCCGCTGGTGGCTTTTGCATCCGCCCCTTCGGTCGGCTGTAACAATGTTACCGGTGCTTGTGTGTTGTTAAAATACTGATAGCCCAGATAGGCCGCCAACGCCAAGGCAACAGCAGCGGCCCCTCCGGCCACCATTTGAATTCCGGACCCCAGCGCAGTCTTGTTTGTCATCTTATTCTTCCCTTTTCGCACAGCCCCAGCGGCCCCGTGCTTGCGCGACCATAGCAACAGCGGTATCAGCGGTCAAAAGCCGTTTTCAGGAATATTGTCACATGTCTGTTTCCCCCTCCCCTGCCCGCCTGTCCGTCTGTGTCTATTGCGGATCCCGCTTTGGCACCAACCCCGCCTACAAGGCCGCTGCAACCGAACTGGGCCGGACACTGGCACAACAGGGCTGGCGACTGGTTTACGGCGCGGGCGATGTCGGGTTGATGGGGGCCGTGGCCAGCGGGGCGCAGGCGGCAGGCGGTGAAACCTTTGGCGTGATCCCCGAGCACCTGATGCGGCGCGAGGTCGGCAAGCGGGATCTGTCACAATTCATCGTCACCGAAAACATGCACGAGCGCAAAAAGGTGATGTATATGAATTCGGATGCCATTGTGGTGCTGCCCGGCGGGGCGGGGTCACTGGACGAATTGTTCGAGGTTCTGACATGGCGCCAACTGGGCCTGCATGAAAAACCGATCTATCTGTTGAATGTCGATGGCTATTGGCAACCCCTGCTGGCGCTGCTGGAGCATGTGATCGAACAGGGGTTCGCCGATGCCAGCCTGCGCGATTATTTCGATGTGGTGGAAACCGTGCCTGCCTTGACGGATGCCCTGCGCAACGCCCTTTCCTGACGCAGCGCATTCAGCGAATAGATCGCCAGCGCCAGCCAGATCAGCGGGAAGGCAATCATGTGCCAACGGCTGACTGCTTCGCCAAAGGCGACAACAGCGACGATGAATTGCAGGGTCGGGTTCAGATAGAACAGCAATCCTTGCGTGGCGAACCCCAGCCGTTTGGTGGCATAGGAAAACAGGATCAGCGGCAAGGCCGTGATCAGCCCCAGCCCCATCAGCATGACGGTGTTGAACCAGCCATCGCCAAACGCCGCGACGTTGCGGCCGTCAAAATCGCTCCAGCCCTGCGCATGGATGCCCCACAGCCAGACAATAGCCAGCGGCAACAACAGCAGCACTTCTGTGGTGACCGACACCACCGGCCCCACCGGCACCTGTTTCTTGATCACCCCGTAGGCGACAAAACTGATCGCCAGCGACAGTGATATCCACGGCGCAACGCCCAGCCCCCATGTCAACAGGCCCACCGCTCCTGTTGCCAGCACCACCGACAGGATTTGCACCCGGTCCAGCCGTTCGTGAAACAGCACAGCCCCCAGCAGGACCGAGATCAGCGGGTAAATGTAATAGCCCAGACTGGATTCAACCGTGCGCCCGACCTGAATGGCCCAGATAAAGATGCCCCAGTTCACCGCGATCAGGATTGACGAGGCCAGCATCACCGCAAACAGCCCGCCCGAGCGGAAAATCACGCCGATTTCTCCCAACCGCCCCTGCACTGCCAACACGATGCCAAAGAACACCAGCGACCACAGGGTGCGGTGTGACAGCACTTCCAGCGGGGGGATGTGTGACAGCGCTTTGTAATAGAGTGGCGACAGACCCCATAGGACGCAGGCCGCGATCATTGCGGCAATGCCTTGTTGTGTGCGTGTCATGGTGTTGCCTGTCTTTCAGGAAAGAACACAGTCTATAACCTAAATCTGCAGTGTCCAGACCGTAAAAAACAAGGGGTGCGTTTGGGCTGTAATATATTGTTTTAATGGCGATAAACACATCCATTAAACCGGTTTAATGGATGTGTTGACCATGGCAATTCCTGCCGGTGATCAAATTCATTGATTTTCGGGGTTTGACCCTTATCGGCCCTAGATTTCGTCAACCGTTTTTTGCAGCATCCCGCGCACCATTTCAGCGACCGCAGGCAGTTCGGCGTTATCAACGCCCATCATCGAGGCCACAGGATCAATCGCGCTGACCTCGACACCACCATCCACGGCGCGCAGGATCACATTGCACGGCAGCATAGCCCCCAGTTTCGGCTCCAGCCCGATCGCCTCATAGGCCATTTTCGGATTACAGGCCCCAAGAATTTTGTACCCGGCCATGTCGACATCCAGCTTTTTCTTCATCGTCGCGGTTACATCGATTTCTGTCAGCACACCAAAGCCGTTGGCCGTCAGCGCCGCGCGTGTCCGTTCTTCGGCGGTATCCATGTCAATGCCGGCCAGAATGCGGTCCAGAGTATAGCTCATACAATGTCTCCCCAAATATGAAAAAGGGAGGGCAGATCCGCCCTCCCCGTTTGACTTAGGCGTTGGCCAGACGTTCGGCCACGTTTTCCCAGTTCACCAGCTTGTCCAGGAAGTTGGACAGGTAAACCGGCCGCTTGTTGCGGAAATCGATATAGTAGGAATGTTCCCAAACATCACAGCCCAGCAGCGCGGTTTGACCGAAACACAGCGGGTTCACACCGTTTTCGGTTTTTGTCACCTTCAGCGTGCCGTCGGTATCAACCACCAGCCAGCACCAGCCGGAACCGAACTGGCCAGCACCTGCTGCAGCAAACTGCGATTTGAATTCATCGACCGTGCCAAAGGCATCCGTGATGCGGCTTTCCAGCTCGCCGGGCATGGCGCCGGAATTCGGCCCCATCATTTCCCAGAACTGGGTGTGGTTCCAGTGTTGGGATGCGTTGTTGAAGATACCGTTCTGCGCAACAGCACCGGCCTGATAGGTGCCGGTGATGATGTCTTCCAGCGATTTGCCTTCCCACTCGGTGCCGGCAATCAGCTTGTTGCCGTTGTCGACATAGGCCTTGTGGTGCAAGTCGTGGTGGTATTCCAGTGTTTCCTTGGACATGCCGGCATCGGCCAGCGCATCATGTGCATAGGGTAGATCGGGAAGTGTAAAAGACATATTAGCCCCCTTGGTTGTTCGCGTGAAAATCTATGCCGATAGATGCAGCGGCCAAGGGGGGAAGGTCAAGGGGTTTCCCTTTATCAAACAATGCGACAGAACCGCTTACTTGCTAAGTCTGCACTTACCGGATGCGCCCAGATCCCCCCAGTAACCAGCGGCCTGAGCCTTGACAATGGCCTTGTTTCCCCGTGCTTTCAGGATCGTCAAACGGTACATAAAGCGCGGGATGGTAACACCTCGTACAGTCTTAAGCCCATTCACTTCCCACTTTACGGTCAATCGCTTGTCACTACTCGCAACAACCGTTGCCTCAATTGGCCTGTCGTAAGCTTGCTGGACAAGCGCATCATTAACCAGAACTTTGTCGCCCGCATCATTCACATTGACAACGATGGTTTTTGAAATCCAGCCATTATCACGCCCTGACGTTTTCAACTTGCAAACGTATGTTTCGGCATTGGCGGACCCTGCCACCAGACCAATTGCCAAAACACCGGTTATGATTGTATTTTTCATTCCCCATCCCTTCTTTTTTACTCAAACTATTTCACATCTTTATTTATGATACACACACTTGCCTGTAGCACTCGCTGTTTCCCGCCCCTGGGCCATAGTGGGGCCAATCGAATGTAACCCGCCAGGGTCAAGCGCGGTTACAGAAATCCGGTTGCTAGGTTTTAAAACAGTCGCCCTGTACCTGATTATTCCCAAATTCTTGCCATGTGGCCCAAGAACGCCTTTCAGTTCCCAACTGACAGTCACCCGTTGCTTGCTGTACATAGACAAATCAGCGGGGACTGTTGTCGGTCCTGTGGCCTTGATAAGTGTGTTCTCGACCGAGGTTTCATTTAACCGATAGGGAATATTGATCACCAAAGCCCTGGATATCCACCCGTAATCAATTCCACGGATTTTCACTTTGCATTCGTACGACTCCGCATTGGCAGCGCCTGTAAACAAAGCCGCAACCAAAACGCCAACAATCATCTTTTTTCTCAAAACCAGAACCTTTCATTCCACCGAAATATAACCCGCTTACCGGAACACCCAATCGTTGCTTTCACCGGACATAAAGAAGCGCTCCTTGCCACGGGCGTTAAATGTCTGAACCGGTGTATTCGCCAATACATTGGACCAGTTTTCATCTGATGTGACAGTACACCGACCCCGACCGCCAAACATATTGTCCCAGCCACCCGGGATAGACGACATGATCAATTTGCCATTATCCTTGTAATAGGAGGCCCGAAAAAAGAAACGCGCCGTGCTCTCGCCATAATCGTCATGCACCTGATGCAGAGTCCACTTCACAGTGATCCGCTTGCCGGTTTCAGCGGACAGTTTGCCACGGACCGGCTTTCCCACCACCTTTTTCACCAGATCATCATAGATCAAAATTTTACCGCTGTTATCATCTATATTCATCAACAGGGTGTGCGGGATGAAGTCGCGGGAGCTGTCCGGTGTGACGCTGCATGAATATGTTTTGGCGCTGGCAGCGCCGGCCATCAGTGCAAACGATGCAAGAGCAACCGTAAGAATGCGTTTCATTTGTCAGATCTCCTATTCGGAACCGGTTTATATTATGACCTTATAACTAATCATTCACACCCGGATTCCAAGAACCCATCACAGCATTTTGAGGCCCGGAAAGCGTGTTATTTCACGGGAATACATTTCCCAGCGCCGGTAAACTCAACGTCAAACCCTCTTGGAAAGCCCCGCAGGGAAATCTTGCGCGTTCCCCTGATGTAGCTTGCTCTGTAATCTGTTTTGATTGTGGTTCTGTTATTTTCGGAGGTTGGGACATCAACCGACCATTTGAATGTATACCGTTTGGGGTTGGCCACAACTAGCTTTGCCTCGATTGGTCTTTCATATAAATATTTGATCAAAGCATAATAAATTACGGCTTTGCTTTCTTCCTCGTTGACTGAAAAAACCAAAACCGAAGGAATCGCGCCATATAGGCCATTTTCCCTGATATTGCATTTGTATGATGTTGCAAATGCAGAACCAGCGAGCGCGATAGCCCCTAACAGGATTGCGGCAAAACTTTTTTGAACTCTCATCACTAAACCTATTGTTACCCACCCCAGCATTACACACCAATAACGGGCAGTAAAGGCAAGAAATAACCCACAAGATCATACATTCAAATTGCTGCATGCGAAAAATTGACATGCGTTACCGAACGGCTTAATCGATGTTTTGTATTTTAACTATTTTGCATTGTTCAGGCACTTTAGAAACAATAAGCACCAAGAGAAGCATTATGAAAAAAAGCACCCTACTTTCCTCGACCGTCATTGCGATTTGTTTAACCCTTGGCCTACAGCCGGCCCATGCCGAGGGGACAAAACGCTATATCGGCCTGAACCTGATCGCAGGGGCGCCAATAAATGCGTTTGACGGCTATAATACGGCCGGCAATTTCAGTAACAAAGATACAGTTCAAGTCGACTATCAGGGCATATCCCTGACCTATGGTATTCAGGATAAATGGAATTGGAAAGGTGTTACCATAACCCCCGAAGTGGAACTGGCGTGGTTCAATGATTATGATGTCGTCTCGGCCAGTTTTCCCGGGTTGCCCAACCCTGCATTTCACTACCGCAGCAATATCCAGACGGGGCGCATCGGCGTTAACCTGTGGGGACTTGTGAACAAAGGCACGCGCTGGCGGACCGAATTCGGCATTGGTGGCGGGGTGGTCTATCAGGACATTCAAACCGATGACACCGTTGTTAGCGGGTCAAAGAGCAGCACAAGCGGCTATGGCATGGTCGGGCTAAGGTATCTTAGGGATGTTGGCAGCCGTGGACAGTTGTCGGCAAGTGCCGTTGTCGTCAAAACCGGAAGAAGCAGCATATCCTTAACCGATCTTGGAGGTTTGGACGCTGGCAACCTGTCTGTTTCGACCCTGACACCGGAATTCAGAATTGGGTATCATCTGGCATTGGGTCAATAAGGCAAACAACGGCGGCGGGTTACCAGACCTCGCCGCCCTTGGCCGCCGCTGTTTTCAGCAGATCAAACGCGTATTGCGCCACGCTGCGGAACACCACCAGCGTGATTTCATCCTCGCCCGACATCCAGAACGCGGCCGGCACCTGTGCCAGCCGTGTGCGGCGGATTTCGCCCATCGGGAAAGTGTCCATATCCACCGGCGACAGCTTTGCCAGCACTTCGCGTACCCGCTCGCCGGTCAGGGTGAACACCGCGCGGGCGTCCGAGACATTGACCACCAGAGAATGGGTCTCGCCCAGCGCTTTTTGCAGTTTGGCCACGGTTGCTTCGGCGTCCTGATAGGCCACCATCAACAGCAATTCATCCGGCGACATCCACGCCGCCCCCTTGCCGTCTTTCAGGTTGATCCCGCGCTGCGCGGGCATTTCCACCCCCACAGCCGCCTTGACCGCCTTGGCAATTTTACCCATCGACAGATCACCGCGCAGGGTGATCATCCCTTGCAGGCCAATTTCCTGCACATCCACATATCCGGCAGAAGAAACGCCCTGCAACGCGCTGACAGCATTAGACATTCTGCTTCTCCCCTTCTTTGTCATAGAACACCGGATCAACAATTTTCGCGGCAACCGTGGTGCCATCAATCAGGCCAAATTCGATCGCCTCGCCCATCCGGTCAGGCCCGTGCAGCACCAGCCCCATTGCAATACCACGCCCCAGCGTGGGCGAATGGTAGGTTTGACGTCACCCGCCCCTGCATATTGCGCTGCCCGTTGGCATTTACCCCTTCGGCCAGCGCATAGGCCCCGTCCGGCAGGGTCGAGCCATCCAGCGTTTCCAGCCCGACCAACTGCCAGCGGTTCGGGTCCACCATATGCGGGCGCTGCTGGGCGCGTTTGCCAAGGAAATCCTCTTTCTTTTTCGAGATCGCCCAATGCAGCCCCAGATCCTGCGGGATCACGGTGCCATCGGTTTCATCCCCGATCATGATAAAGCCCTTTTCGGCCCGCATGATATGCAGTGCCTCGGTGCCATAGGTCATCGCGCCGAATTCCGCACCGGCCGCGTGCAACGCATCCCAGAACGCGCGGCCTTGCGAGGCGGGCACAGCGATTTCATAAGACAACTCGCCGGAAAACGAAATCCGGTAGACCCGCGCGTCAAAGCCGCCGATGGTGCCGTCTGCCCAGCCCATAAAGGTCAGTGCTTCTTTGGTGACATCCATGCCGCCCAGTTTCTCCAACAGCTTGCGGGCGTTGGGACCAACCACGGCGACCTGCGCCAGTTGTTCGGTCACATTGGCAACGTAAACCTTCCAGTCCCACCATTCGGTTTGCAGCCATTCCTCCATCCACGCATGGATATGCTCGGCCCCGCCGGACGTGGTGTGGCACAGGAATGTGTCATCATCAATCCGCGCCACCACGCCGTCATCCATCAAAAAACCGTTTTCATTGCACATCAGCCCGTAACGGCAGCGGCCCGGTTTTAAGGTGGACATCATATTGGTGTATAGCATGTCGAGGAACCTGCCCGCATCCGGCCCCTTGACGATGATCTTGC
The DNA here is from genome assembly GCA_015494385.1 of Marinosulfonomonas sp. Classification (GTDB taxonomy): domain Bacteria; phylum Pseudomonadota; class Alphaproteobacteria; order Rhodobacterales; family Rhodobacteraceae; genus Profundibacter. The sequence goes on along the minus strand of WGBJ01000091.1, from coordinate 373 downwards.
CAAGGGTCGAGGCATCGAGCAGGCCCAGATTATTGCGGGTGTTGTTCACCTCGCGCGCCACGGCCTGATCATGGCTTTCGTCCCCCCGTGGATAGCAATAGGGGCGGCGCCATTGGCCGACGGGTTCCATATAGGCGCCCTGTTCCACATGCCAGTCGTGCATAGGGGTGCGGCGCAGGGGCTGGAAGATACCGCCACGCGCCTCGCCCACAATCGCGCCCATTGATATCGGCGTGTAGGGCGGGCGAAAGGTGGTTGTGCCGGTTTGCGGGATGGGCTGGCCCAAAGCATCGGACAATACGGCCAACCCGTTGATATTGCTTAGCTTGCCCTGATCGGTCGCCATGCCAAGGGTGGTATAGCGTTTGGTGTG
>WGBJ01000090.1 GCA_015494385.1 Marinosulfonomonas sp. | reverse complement strand
GATATACCGCCTTAACTCCGGTGGATTAACCAATTGAAAAGAATCAGAAAGAATCAGGTGATTGCAAGGCCGCCAAAATCAGCGGGCAGAAGTTTGGCGCGCCTGAATTTGGGCAGGTGATCGCCGATTGTGGTAAAGGCGGCACAGGTGCAAGAGGCTGGAATTGCAATCAAATCAGGCCCCCGGTTTTGCATTTCTTAATCCGGGTTAATCTTAGATAAGTAGTTGTAAAACAACAAATAAATACAGAGATCTTTTGATCGAAAAATGCGGAAGTTCCCCTGAGTTTTTGCGCATCCCTTCTGGTAAACAGGATTCCTGAATCCTTCACTGCGACGTCGTTTCGCCATGTTTTTAACAAACTTATAATGGACATTGTTTCTCGTTCAGGCACATTCGGCTGAATAGCGAAGGATTTAAATTGGTGGGAAAAGTAATGGATTCTCAAACAGGCGTAAAAAACAATCATCTGCTAAAGATGAAATCAGAGGTTTTGTCCGGCTTCATCAAGGCGCTCGATGAGGTTCGGGTCGCGGCGACATGTTTGGCAGATGACACCGACGAGCGCATTTCCAAGCGTGGCGCGGGTCTGTTGCGCAAGATGGACAGCTTTGCCCCCAGCATTACACTGATTGGTCAGGTCAAGGCGGGGAAAACCGCACTGGTCAACGCGCTGGTCGGTATTCCCGGCCTGTTGCCTTCGGATGTTAACCCCTGGACTTCGGTGGTGACCGAATTGCAGGTAAATCAAAAGCTGGCTGATGGTGGCCGCAAGGCGCGCTTTACCTTTTTTAACCGCAGTGAATGGGACAATCTGGTTTCTACCGGTGGTCGATTGGGCGAACTGGCCGGACGGGCTGGCGCAACCGAAGAAGCCGAGAAGGTTCAGCAGCAGATCATCGAGATGCGCGATAAAACCGAATCCCGTCTGGGCAGCAGTTTCGAGCTGCTGCTGGGGAAATCCCACAAATACGGATATTATGATAATGAATTGATCCAGCGCTATGTCTGCGTTGGTGACCCCGACGAGGAAGAAGCGGATCCGGGCAACAAGCGCGGGCGGTTTGCCGATATTACCAAATCGGCCGAGCTGGCACTGGAAATTCCGCAGTTCCCGATTTCTATGCGTTTCCGCGATACCCCCGGTGTGAATGATACATTCATGGTGCGTGAACAGGCGACATTGAAAAGCCTGCGTGGCTCGGAAATCTGTCTGGTTGTCCTGTCGGCGCATCAGGCCCTGAATACTACGGATATGGCGCTGATCCGGATGATGTCGAACTTTGAAAAGCGGCAAGTCATCCTGTATGTGAACCGGATTGACGAGCTGGAAAACCCCAGCGAGCAAATCGAAGAGATCCGCGCAAATATCAAGGAAACGCTGAAAACATTCTCGGTCTCAGAAGATAGTGAAATAGTTTTCGGCAGTGCCAAATGGGCAGAAGCGGCCCTGACCGGCGATCTGGATGCGCTAAGCGAAGACAGCCAGAACGCGCTGTTGAACTATGCGTCGGCACGGCCCGAGGTGGACGCGGCGGATTCGAATGATCACACATGGATCCTTTCGGGTGTTCCCGCACTGATGGAAGCGATTTACCAGCGTGTTCTGGAAGGCTCGGGCAAGCGTCTGGTCGATAGCATGGGCTCGCAGCTGTCCAATATCTATAACGAGATCAAGGCCGAGAAAAGCGCCGTGCATCCGCTGCATGATAGCGGTGAAGTGGTTTTGCTGGAAACCGACGAGATCAAGCAGGCGCTTGAAGAGCTGTCGAAAAGCAGTGCTGCAGATTTGCAGAAAACCATTGATACGCTGCGCAACAACCTGCATGCGCGGCTGGACCGCGCCCAGAGCAGCTTTGTTCGCCGTGCAACAGATGCGCTGATTGCCCATCTGGACCGCTTTGGCGAGCAGGATACATGGCAGTATGATGCAACAGGTTTGCGCCTGTTGTTCCGGTCGGCTTATGTCCAGTTTGCCACCACGTTGAAGAAGCAGGCAACAGCCCTTTACGCCGAAACCGCAACGGCAGTGGAAGACATCTATTACCGCGCGGTTGGTGTGGAAATCGATGGCTTCAAGATTGAACCCCCTGCCGTTCCGACTGCCCCGCCCCCTGTTGTTCTGGCCCGCACGATCGCGCTGGATCTGAACAGCAACTGGTGGCGCCGCTGGTGGCAGAAACGCAAGGGTTTTGAAGCCTTTGCAAAAGACTACTCTTCGCTGATTCAGGCCGAGGTTGCTTCGCTTGTACAAGAGCTTGAAGGGGCGCAGATTTCCGAGATTCTGGACGAGGTGCAAAAACGGTTGCATGATTTCGTTCAGGAACAACGTGATACCCTTGTGATAATCTCGGAAAACCGGGGTAAAGAGCCGCTTTTGCTGGTGAATAAAACAAGTGACAAGTCGGTCCAGATCGCACTGGAAGACGCGCTTGCGGCAATTGAAAAATTCGCAGCGTAGGAAATACGCTGGTGAGATGGAGAATAAAAGAAAATGAACGCACCTAGTCGAGATGAAACCGTCCGTTCCGTAACCCCCGAAAAGATGGAGCGGCTTTCGCGTTGGGCTGGCCGTAAACCGGTCATTGCCCTGATGGGTGAGTTCAGTTCGGGCAAGTCGACTTTGTTGAACATGCTTGTTGGCCAATCGATTTTGCCAACGCAGGTTACAGCAACCCGTCTGCCGCCGGTTTGGTTGCGCCATGGTGATGAAACGCCGTTCTGGGTTGATCGCAATGGCGACCGGCACGACGTAAGCATTGATGATCTGGCGTCGGTTCCGATCAAGGAAGCGCGCTTTATCCGCATTTATGCCATGTCCGAGCAATTAGAAAAATGCGATCTGATCGACACGCCCGGTATTTCGGACCCGAACATTCCAACCGATAGCTGGATCAACACCATCGGCTATGCCAATTCGGTTCTGTGGTGCACCCATGCCGGTCAGGCTTGGCGTGAAAGTGAACGCAGCCAGTGGGAAGCCCTGCCCGAGCGGTTGCGCGAAAACAGCCTGCTGTTGGTGACCCGCGCGGACAAGATCGTTTCCCGCGAGGATCTGGATAAAATCAACCGTCGCCTGCAACGTGAAACCAGCGGTCTGTTTAGTGCGCACCGATTCATTTCGCTGACCTTGGCCTTGCGCGCGCGCCAAGGGGTTGATCAAAACAACCTATGGGTCAGAAGCGGCGGCGAGGCCTTTATGAAAAGCCTCGAAGTTGTCATTTCCAAGATTGAAGATAAACGCAAAAAGGAATTGCAGCGTTACCGGTCTACCGGACCGGCGCTAGGTGCGGGCCGCGACAATGTTTCAATTCTGCGCCCAACCAGAATTCGCCCCAACAGCCCGGATCGCCACAAGGCACGTCTGGACGCAGCTGATGCTGCCAATCTGCGCAGTGGTGCTTTGGGCGCGGTAGGCGAAGCCGTTGAGGAAACCGCGGTTGAACAGGGCGTGGACGAGGTTTTAGCCGAAGTCAAAGCCCCCGAAGTGGTTGAACAAACCCAAGAGGTTTCGGCGGCGCCAGAAGCTGATACACAGGAAACCAAAGACGCACAGGTTGACACATTTGATAGTGTGGATGAGCCGGAAGCGGTTGAACCGGAAACAACAGAACCGGAAGCAATAGAACCCGAATATATTGAAGAGGTCGCCACTGAAGAGGCTGTTTCTGAAGATGTGACGCAACAGCCGGAAATGGTCGAGGCGGCGCCAGAGACGGCTGCAGAAGACCTGATCACGGAAGAACCCCACAGGGAACAGGCAGATGTTTTGGGTGAGCCTGCGGCCCCTGTCGATCACCAGGATGATGTGGATGTTCTGGCGGATACGCAGGACGAAGTGGATGGTCAGAAGGATGAGGTTGCAGACAATACCGACAATGACGATGCAACTATCCTTGCGGCGTTAAGTGAACAGTCGGAAGATCCGCAAGCCGCCATCGAGGAAGATGATGCGCGTTCGTTTATGGATCAACTCCAGAATACTGGCGATATGCAAGGTGACGACACGATCCTGGATCCGCAAGCCAACGCCGAAGTTCAGGAAAAAGAAGCCGAGGCCGAAGACATCCTGAACGTCGTTTCAAAAATCGCGGCGGTATCGGAACATGAGCCAGAAGCAACGGTTTCCGAAGAGGCCGCCCCCCAAAAGCCGGAGGGGGATTTCGAGCGTTCAGAGTCTCCTAGTGAAGTCTGGAAGGAAATCCTTGCATCGCAAGAGATTGAAACCATGCCTCAAATGATCGAGGCAATTTCGCAATTGCTTGAACGGCTGGACCGCAAGCATTTCGGGTCCGAAGCTGCCTGAATGCGGTCTGTTCGACGCGTTTTAACCCCTTCCGATGGTTTCCCTAATCGGGAGGGGCATTTTTCCTTAAGCCTTTGATTTGCCCCTGATTTACGCCTTTAAGGTTGGTTGGCCCATTTTGCAAACAACCACAGGGATCAAACAACACAGTTTGGCCATACTAAGACGCTATAATTATCATAATTGTTTCTTAAAAAAGTACGGGTAATTCTTTTAAATATTATTTGCAAAAGATTGGAAGGGATCAGAAATGTCGGACGGCAATAAAGTTTTAACAGTCTCTTTCGGGACATTCTCGTGCACCCTTGAAGGGTTTGACGACTCATTCGAGGCAATGAAAGAAGTGACTGGTTTTTTCCAGGAACTGGTTAAAGGTGATCCGACTTTCGGGGTTGAACCTGCTGCACCCGAACTCGGCGAAGTCGAGAGCCTTCAAATCGAAAATACTGCTCTGGATCTGTCAGTCGTCAACTGATCCCAGGCTTTTCACCGCATTGGTGGAAAACGACGAAGTGAATACTATGATTAAATATAATTATTAACTGCGCGGCCGTATATGAATTTCCAAAATGGTGCCGTTCAACTTGTGAATATGACTGGTTTTCAGGCAACAATGTGAGGTTCAAGTGTATGAGTGGTTTGGTGTTTTTATTTTGCGGAATGGTATTTATGAGCGCATTTTGTTTTGCGAATAGAAATTTCTATTGTGGCAGAACTGGCGTTTTTAAAGGTATCGGTTGCAAGAAGTATGAAAATACGACACTAATCCACAACTTTCGTGTTTGGAATTTTCATCTGCCAATCATAGAATACCTGGCTTTTGCGCCGAAGAATTTTTTTAGAACCCTTTACCTTTTAACGGTTGGTTAACAGATATGAGTCCCGAAGCTGCCCCTCTTTTTCAAGAGCACAGAGTTGGTGAACAGCTGCAGAGCGTCAAAGCCAGCCTGCTGGGATTGCTGCATCAATTGGGCAGTTTGTCTGATGGTGGCCTGAAGAAACGCCTTGAACCAGTTGAAGAGCGGCTTGTGAAAAAACAGGCCCGGATTGCGGTTATCGGGCAGGTAAAGGCGGGGAAATCCAGTCTGATAAACTGCCTGATCAGAAAACCGGAATTTTTGCCTTCGGATATCAACCCGTGGACTTCGATTGTAACGCAGTTGCATTTCGGGCACCCTTCGGGCCAGACCAGTGGCGCGATATTCAGGTTTTTCGATGAAGAACAATGGTATCAACTGGCCACACGCGGTGGGCGGCTGGGCGAGCTGACCGACGGATTGCTGGAGGATTACAAAAGCGAGCAGTTGTTCGATCAGGTCGATGCCATGCGCGAGCGGGCAAAACTGCGGCTTAGTGATAAATTTGAATCCCTGCTGGG
>WGBJ01000089.1 GCA_015494385.1 Marinosulfonomonas sp. | reverse complement strand
GAGGCACAGGGCGACGATTAGGGTCAGGACCCATTAATCCTGCACCACTGGCGCCGTTTCCCCGAAATATCAGCGGTTCGGGACGCGCCGTCAACAGTGGTTCTGTTCACAAGCGGCCTGTGCCGCCGATATTTCGGGAAAACAGCGCCAGTGGTGCAGGATTAATAGGTCCTGACCCTCGGACCAAGCGGCTAGTATCGCGACCAGTTGCCACAACGGGAATAGGAAACAGGCATGATCCGTATCACTGCGCTTATTGCGACCGGCACCTTGTTTCTGACGGCCTGCCAGACCGGAACGGGGGTGGGCAACACTGGCCCGACCGAAACGATTACCCTGCACAGAACCCAGCCCGCAGACCCGGCCCCTGACACCTGCTGGGCCAACCAGACCGCCCCGCAGGCGGATCGCGATATCTGGTTTGAAACCCCCTGCCCCGATGCGCTGGACATGGAATTCATTGCCATGCTGCAACGGGCGCTCAAGGCCCGTGGCCTCTATGACGGGGAAATTGACGGCAGCTTGGGCACAGGCACCCGCAAGGCCATCCGGATGTATCAGGCCGCACACGGGCTGGACAGTGATACACTGGCGCTGGACACCGCGCGGCAACTGGGCCTGATCGCCTATCCACGCCCCGACAACACATGACCAAGGCGCGCCCAACGCTTGCACCGGCGCCCCGCGCAAGTTAAGCACAGTGAACAACTGCCCTACAGGACAAGGCAACCGTGACAAATTCCCCGAAAACCGATCCCTATTCTTCGCGCACCCTGATGCGGCGCCTTTGGAACGGCTATCTGAAACACCACAAATGGTGGATGGCGGTAGCCATGGTGCTGATGGTGATCGAGGGCAGCACGCTGGCCATCCTGTCCTATATGCTGCAACCGATGTTCGACAATGTGTTCGCCGCGGGCAACAAACAGGCCGTCTGGTGGGTCGGCGGCATCATCTTCGGGCTGTTTCTGGTGCGCGCCATCACCCAGTTGGCGCAGAAAACCATCATGACCCGCATCGCGCAGAAAACCTCGACCGCGATGCAAGTCGATTTGCTGCGCCACCTGATGCGGCTGGATTCGGTGTTCTTCCAGAAAAACCCGCCCGGCGCGCTGATGGAACGGGTGCAGGGCGATACAATGGCCGTGCAACAGGTCTGGGGCGTGATCATATCGGGAGCCGGGCGCGATACGATCTCGCTGGTCTCGCTGCTGGGACTGGCCCTGTCGATCGACTGGGTCTGGACGCTGGTCGCGGTGGTCGGCGCCCCCTTGCTTGTGGTGCCGGTCTATATGCTGCAAAAATACATCCGCCGCAAAACCAGCCACATGCGCCAGCAGGCCTCCCTGCGCTCCACCCGCCTGGACGAGGTGTTCCACGGCATCAACCCGATCAAACTGAACCTGCTCGAGGAATATCAGGCCAATCGTTTCTCCTCGATCATCGACATGATCGTTTCCGCCGAAGTCAAAACCGCCGCCAGCCGCGCCATGATCCCGTCCCTGATCGACATCATCACCGGCCTTGGCTTTTTCGGCGTGATGATTGTCGGCGGCCAGGACATCATCGAAGGCGAAAAAACCATCGGCCAGTTCATGAGCTTCTTTTCCGCCATGGCGCTGGCCTTCCAGCCGATGCGCCGGTTGGGCAGCATTTCCGGCATCTGGCAGGTCGCCGCCGCCAGTCTGGAACGGCTGTACCGGCTGTTCGATACCGAGCCGACCATCACCTCCCCCGCCACCCCCGCCAAACCGGTCGAGGATACCGAACTGGTGATGCAGGACGTCACCTTTGCCTATGACGACACGCCGGTTCTGAACGGCACCACCCTGACGGCCGAGGCCGGCAAAACCACCGCCCTTGTGGGGGCCTCGGGGGCTGGTAAAAGCACCATCTTCAACGTGTTGACCCGTCTGGTCGAACCGCAATCGGGCAAAACCACCGTCGGCGGCACCCCGATCAACGAACTGGCCCTGTCCGATCTGCGCGGCATGTTTTCCGTGGTCACGCAGGACGCCCTGCTGTTTGACGAAACCATCCGCGAAAACATCCTGCTGGGCCGCACCGATGTGACGGATGAACAACTGCAAGACGCACTCGATTCCGCCCATGTCACCGACTTCCTGGATAAACTGCCCCAAGGTCTGGACACCCCCGCCGGTCCGCGCGGCTCCAACCTGTCGGGCGGCCAGCGCCAGCGCGTCGCCATTGCCCGCGCCATCCTGCGCGACACCCCGATCCTGCTGCTGGACGAGGCCACCTCGGCGCTTGACGCCCATTCCGAAGCGGTGGTGCAAAAGGCGCTGGAACGCTTGTCCAAAGGGCGCACCACACTGGTCATCGCCCACCGCCTGTCCACCATCCAGTCCGCCGACAAAATCATCGTGATGGAAAAGGGCCGCGTGGTCGATCAGGGCACCCACGAAGAACTGCTGGAAGGCGGCGGTATTTACGCCGAGCTGCACCGCCTGCAATTCAAGGAAAACGCCCCCATCGGCGGCGCCAACCCGCTTGACCCACCCGAGGGACCGGCGGGCAACGGAGGCAGTCTGGCGATAAATGGCGGCGAGAAGAACGGGCTGTTTTCAAGGTTTGCGCGGCGTTTGTTCGGGCGGTAGGGGGATGGGTTTTGCCGGTCGGCGAGTCTGTTGTATGATGTGAAGACCTTCAATTAATTTATAGTCAAAGGGCTGCTTTGAGCCCAAATCTACCAATGCTGCGTTGTGCGCAATTGTCTTTGCGTGACCTGTAACCGCAGTGCAGTTTTATCCACCTTCGGATGCGCCATTGAAACTAAGCGGCAAATATATATTTTGCCTCCATAAAATCGCTCAAAGAAGTGTTATCTTTTCTCATGCTAATAATTGTTTATGGTTGGAAACATATATGATCCATAAGATTTTTGAAATTCTGAAGACATTTAGTGTCCTAACTGCACTGGTTTTCCCAGAAGGCGCAGCCGCTCAATCAGATGAGGGCGGCAGACGGGAACCGTTTCCATGTGTAACAAACATTGGACCGAATGGAGAACTCTTTAAAGGTTACTTTAGTTTTGTGTCAGCGCCGGCCGGCGTTCACACAGTCGTAGCTTCCGACGATAACATCTTCGTTGACCCGTTATATTCTTTCGGCACAAGCATTATGATCTATCCATATGACGAAGCCCAAGACGGTCCGACGGAGTTACGATTTTTTGATGAAAATAGTGCAGAGATTTATTCTTGTTTAGTATTTCCTGAAGTTTACGATTTCGATCGAGTTGGAGTTGAGGGTCTAACGCTAGGTGTTTGCCCAGAGCTAAGGCGCCCACAACCAATGGGGCCAGATCAGATAAACGTATTCGATTCAAATCGGAGAATTGGTAGTTTGTCTGTATTGCTACCTTGGGTCGCGGATGGTTCAGTCCTTCAGGGGAAGGATGTATTCGTGATCACTAAATCTTCTGTTGGGGTAGCGCAATTTCTTATTTTTGAAGATCGTGATTTTTTAGGAGATCAGGGGCGTACTCCTAAAGAAGAACGACGTTACGCATTGATGGGGTCTTGTCCGCTGCAAGTCGTCGCCGCTGACGACCCGCTGGCGGCACCGGACGCCCCCACTTGCATATTGGAAAATGGCGCCCCAGCGCGGGGGCGTGTGGGCCAAGCAGTGACGCTTCAATTTCCTTTAGATCCAGCAGTTGAGTTCCGATACATAGGCAAAGGTGTAAAATCGAGACATCTAGATCTCGAAATTGATGGGGAGCGTCGTACGGTTGATGTCATAGCGGGGGTCGCCGGTAAATACGATTTATTGTTTCGTTCAGAAACGGGCGATCAAGATGAAATATGCATGTTGATCGTTGATCCTTAACATATTTGACGGTGGCGTTTCGCTGCCAGTATAGCACTTGAAAAGCGTTCGTTGATCACGCGAACGGCAAGGTCGGCTTAGTCCGCATAGCCGCCTTTCGCACATTTCTTTTGGCACTTCAAATCACGCACCTCCCCCTACCCCCACCCCGCAGGGTCCAGCCGAAACAACTCGACCAACTGCGCGTAAACCTCCGGCTCTGCCTGTTTCAGCGCCTGTGGCTTCTCGAAAAACACCTCGACCGACACCGCGAAAAACTCCTGGTGCCCCTCGGCCCCATAGGGATCAATCACCGTGTGATGCCCCCGCTCGACCGCCCGCACATGCCGCTCGTACGCATCAATAAACACCCGCGCCCATTCGGCAAAGCTCTGCCCTTTGTTCATCAGCGGCGCGCCGTCGGTATGGCCGGACAGGTTGTCGATCTGGTGCGCGAATTCATGCAGCACCACGTTATGGCCGTCCCTGTCGTTCAACGCCCCCTGCTCGCTATCGGCCCATGACAGCACCACCGGCCCCCGCAGCCAGCTTTCCCCCGTGCGCACCGTTTCGCGTTCGGTCACCACATAGCCACTGCGCTGTTTTTGATGCGACTTGAAGGCGCCCGGATAGATCAGGATCGTGCGCAGGTTTTTGTACCACTGGTCGATATTCACCACCAAAAGACAGGCCTGCGCGGCGATGGACAACTCCATCTCCTCGCTCACCTCCAGCCCGCCCCGTCCGACGAACTGCACCTGATCAAGGAACAGGTTGATCTTGCCCTCCAGCGGCCCGTGAAATTCCGCCGGAAGCCGCCGGATCAGCGGCACTTCCTCTTGAACAATGGCACGTTGATGGTCGGTCAGCGGTGCGGCCAGCAGTTTTTTGCGCGCCTGCCGTTTGGACCAATACCGCACCCCGAGCGCGGCGATGACAAGAAGGATAAGATAGACAAAGATCGGCATAAGAAATCCCTATGATACACGCCTACGCGTAAAAATGGCAGCGACCGACCTGGGGGGCGCCTGTCGCAACAGGTTTCGCCTGTCGCAACATCTGTGCATTTCTTTCACCTTTCAACCCGTTGCCGCGCTGCGTAGCGCCCTCCATGGGGAGGTCGGGCGCTGTCATTTTTACAAATGACCGGGGCAGATAGACAGGTCGTGTTTTGTAATAGCCTTGCATAAGGATTTATTACACTTTGCTGGTAGCAATTGGTATCGGGAAATACCCCCTCAATACCCCCGCCCCAACCG
>WGBJ01000088.1 GCA_015494385.1 Marinosulfonomonas sp. | reverse complement strand
ATATGGTGACCGGCGGGCAGGAACTGGTGGATGAAACCAAACGCATCGTCAAAGCGTTTTCCAAGGGGCCGCATATCTTTAATCTGGGCCACGGCATCACGCCGGATGCTGATCCTGACAATGTGCAACGGATGATCGACGCGGTTCGGGGCGCCTGATTGCTCGGGCGCCCCGGGGGGGTGCTGCACTATGGTTGTAGGGCAATGTCCTTGGTGCAGCGTGGGAAATCGGCACGGTCTGCCGGATCAAGATACTTCATCACATCCATATCCTTCACAAGCGGAACATAGTTCTGCAATTCGACTGTTTTCAAATAGACCGTGATAACCGCATGTTTCGGAATTTCCGGTGATATATGGCAAAAATCGGCATCTATGTCCGTATCACCATCCCGATTGTCACTGGCATCCTCTTTCGAGATAAGCGCCTTGAACCGCGGCAGGTCTTCACGACGGATACGATAGGCAAAGCCGTTTGCGCCTTGACCTGTGCGTATTTCGTCCGGACCATTCGGGATATGTTCCAACCGGAACGAATGGCTTTCCGCCGGCAATGTTTTGCTTGCAGGTTTGGACAGCGTAAGCGTTGCATCCCCTTTTTGCGGCCGAATATCGGGTGGCAAGGCCACCATGATTTTCATCTCCTCGGGCGGGGTATCCGGACCAACCTTGTCGAGGGCCTCCAGTGTAGATAGCGGGGTATAGCTGCAGCCGGTTAATGAGGCGACCAGCAGCAAGCTATACCCTACACCCCGTGAGCGGGTTCTCTGAAACATCGGAACCATCTAGAATTTCCGCGACAGGCCAAGCGAGATCATGCGGATATCTGTATCGACCTTCTGGCTGCTGCCATTGAAGCTCTGCGCGTCTGCCTTGCCGAAGTTATATTGAGTGGCCTCGAGCCGGGCCGACCAGCCGTTGTTGATCGCCATTTCCACACCCAGCCCATAGGAAAACCCAGTGTGCCGGGTTTTTCCGGAAACACCGGCCGGTTTTACACCTGCATCGGAAATGCCCACACCAGCCGTGCCATAGAAAAAGAATTTGTCACTGGCCCAACCGGCCCGAAGATGCGGGGAAAACAGATAGCTGCCGGTAAACTGGCTGGTTCCCAGCGCCGCATCGGTCCTTGTGCCTTTGTTGTCCAACGCTGTGATGCCCAGCTCCCCACCCCAGACAAACCCGCCGTTACCGGCAAAATTGTAACCGGCATAAAGCCCGCTGATCGAAATATTCTTGGACGTTTTATAGCGATGGGCCGCATTGGCCCCGACATTCGCGGTGGTCCGGTTGTTGTTTACGCTGATACCACCATAGAGCCCGGACCAACGGTCCTGTGCCTGTGCTTTTACCGCAAATCCCGTTGCAATCGCCGCAACCAGTAAAACTGTTCGATAGTGCATGACCTCTTCCTTTGTGTTTGGTATAGTGAATTAATAATCGCTTGCATTATTTTCTTATTGTTTTACGATAATTAATGCAAGCCCTAAAATAATGGAATCAGATATGACCCAAGAAAACCCGTCTGTATCGGCAAAAATCATCCGAATTACCTATTTCGGGGAATGGGCCGCGTCTCTGGCTTTGCTGATGATGGTGGCGCTCCTTGCCTATATTTTTTATCAACTGACGACTCAAACTTTCGAAATCACTGACGATATCCGCAACGCGTTGGAACTGGGTGCAGAGTTCAACGGCTTTTCCGGATTTCAGACAGGTGCAATTCTGGCAGTGCAGTTGACATCGCTAATGCTGGGGATGGTGATGATCTTTACAATCCGCCGCCTGTTCATCGGCATCCGGAAAATAGGCGTGTTCGTGCCCCAAACAGCACGGCGTCTGCGGATAATCGGCTGGGTCATCATCGCTATGGCCCCCGTCAGCATATTGTCCGAATTCGTGGTCTATGCGCTGGTTCAGATGTGGGCCAACTCCAACCTTGCCGCAATGCAGCTTTCGTTTGATGATACCGACGTCTATGCCATTGTTATCGGGCTGGTGCTGGTGGTTGTCGGCCATATAATGCTTGAAGCCATCCGCATTTACGATGAAAACGGGGCGTTCGTATAAAATGGGAAACGGAATGCGTATTGTCGTGACACTGGATGTGATGCTGGCCAAGCGCAAGATGCGCTCCAAACAGCTTGCCGAACTGATCGGCATCACCGAGCAGAACGTTTCCCTGCTGAAATCCGGCAAGGTCAAAGGCGTGCGTTTTGAAACCCTTGCCAGAATTTGCGATGTTCTGGATTGTCAGCCCGGCGATATTCTGGAGTTTGAAAAAGACGACCCGCAGGGCTAACCGGCTAAACCCATTTCGCCATCGGTGGCAGGCTCATCAATACCGCGTCCGCATTGTGCCCCGTTTCCAACCCGAATTTCGTGCCCCTGTCATAAACCAGATTATATTCGGCATATAGGCCACGATGCACCAGTTGGGTGTCTTTGTCCGCCTCGGTCCAGGGTGTATTACGGCGCTTTTCGGTGACCGGCAGAAAGGCCATCAAAAACGCCCGCCCGACATCCTGAATGAACGCGAAATCTGCGTCCCAATCGCCCGTGTTGTGATCATCCAGAAAAATACCGCCCACCCCGCGGGCGCGGTTGCGGTGCGGGATATAGAAATACTCGTCCGCCCATGCCTTGAAACGGGGGTAATAGTCCGGATCATGCTTGTCGCACTGCTGCTTTTGCACCGCGTGAAAAGCTGCCGTATCCTCGGCATATTCGATACAGGGGTTCAGATCCGAGCCGCCGCCAAACCACCAACCATGCGGGGTCCAGAACATGCGGGTATTCATATGAACCGCCGGCGCATGCGGGTTCTGCATATGTGCCACCAGCGAAATGCCCGAGGCCCAGAAGCGCGGATCTTCCTTCATCCCGTCCAGCCCTTTGCGTGCGGCCATTGCCGCCACGGCCCGTTCGCCCAGCGTGCCGTAGACGGTGGAAATATTCACCCCCACCTTTTCAAATACACGCCCGCCGCGCATCACCGACATCAAACCGCCACCGGCGTCAGACCCGTCCGCCGCATCACGCTTTGTGTCAGATATTTCAAAACGCCCGGCAGGTTGATCGGCAAACGGACCCTCGACCTGCGTGTCTTCCAATGCCTCGAAAGCCGCACAAATCTGGTTGCGCAAATCGCGAAACCACGTTGCTGCTTTGGCTTTTTGCTCTTTCATGTCGTCCATTGTCCGGGCCTCCTGTTTGCAGATGACCTAGCGGATTTTCGCCGGACAGGCCAGCCCAACCGCCACATCCGAATATCGGCTTTTGTCACGGCGCCCGATCTGTCTATACTGGCCAGACGGATAAACCGGAGCAGGGCAATGAAACGGTATCTACTGGCACTACTGCTTCCACTGGCAGGGTGCAGCACACCACTGGAACAATGCGTCAGTCGCAGCACCAAAGATTTACGGGCCATCGAAGATCTGATTTCTGTGACGCAGACGAATATTGAACGCGGCTACGCGCTGGAAGCGGATTCCCGCACCAGTGTCGGCCTGCAACTGTGCACCAGCCCCAGCGCCAATTTGCACTTTTGCACGGCCGCCCGGTCCAACCTGAAACAAAATCCGGTTGCGATTGATGTCGCTGCCGAGAAACGCAAACTGGCCGAGTTAAAATCCCGCCGTGCTGTTCTGAAACGGCAGTCCGATCTGGCCGTCAGGGAATGTGTGGCAAAGGCTCAAGGCTGACCCCCGAAATCTTACAAAGATTTCGTCTGTTTTCTTTGCAAGAAAACAGCAGCGCTTAATGCGCCGGCGCCGCCACCGGATCCAGCAAGGTGCGGCCGCCATCCACGATCATAATCTGACCTGTCATAAACCCCGCCCCTTCCGAGGCCAAAAACTGCACCGCCTCGGCCACTTCCTCGGGTTTTGCAACCCGCCCCAGCGGCGTGTGCGCCACCACATCGGCGCGGCATTCTTCATTCCCCTT
>WGBJ01000087.1 GCA_015494385.1 Marinosulfonomonas sp. | reverse complement strand
GATTTATCCAGCAGGATGATGATGCCCGACACAAGGTTCGACACCACCTTTTGCAAACCGAACCCAAGACCGATGCCGATGGCACCGGACAGAACGGCAAGACCGGTCAGGTCAAACCCGACCGCTTTCAACCCGATAAAGAAGGCCGCGCCATACAGGATCACCTGCATGAATTTCACCATCAGCACCTGCATGGATGGCGATATTTCCTTGTTTTTGCGAATGCGTTTGGTGGATCCAATCGAAATGGTGCGCGCCAGCGTGAACAGAACCGCCGTCACCACCAGCCCCTTGATCACCATCAGCAGCGACAGGTGCATCCCGCCCAGATCAATCGCGATCTGTTCCAGCAATTGTTCGGCGGCGGTGGTCAGGTTCAGAAAATACAGGGCAGCATAAATCCACGCGCCCCATGTCACCATCCGGCGCAGGAAATTGTTGTGGATAAAGCGGGCGATCACCACAACCACCAGCCATGCAATTCCGATGGTGCCGACGATCGACAATAGATAAGTGCGCGACGGAAACAGGCCCAGCCCTTGTCGCATAAAGGCGATTACAGCCCAGATCAGCGCCACGAACACAATCAATTGCATCCGCCGGTGCAGCATCACCAATATGCGCAATTGCCATTTCGGACGCCCCGTCAGCCCACGCATCCATTCATGGATTTTGGGGCCGAAATACAGTTTGACCAGATAGGCCACGATCAGCAGGCCGATCATAATCCCCATTTGCGTCAGCCTTGAGGGCAGCAGCAGGGAATTGCCAAAGGCAAGCAGTTTGTCGAACAATGTCTGTATCTGCGCGCCTGCGCTTTGTGTTTCCGGCTCCATAACCGCAGGTTTGCACAGTTATTATCGCCGTGACAATGGCCAACGCTCTTGCCCATGTCCCGCGTGCGATGTATCCCCGCTGGTATGACTCGGATTTTTGATATGGACGACCACGCCCGCCTGCCTTGGCGGTTCCACGGTCAAACGCTTGCGATCCACGCCGACCTATAATGGTCCGGCGCCCTTTGGCGCTGTTTGTCACCCCCATCTGTAACATCCTGCGGGAAAGGAAAAACCATGACCGCCCCGAAGACACTTTATGATAAAATCTGGGACGCCCACGTCATCACCGAAGACGACGACGGCACCGCCCTGTTGTATATCGACCGCCATCTGGTGCACGAAGTCACCAGCCCACAGGCCTTTGAAGGTCTGCGCGATGCCGGTCGCAAGGTGCATGCACCCGACAAAACCATCGCCGTGCCGGACCACAATGTGCCGACCACGCTGGACCGCACCAACGGTATAATCAGCAACGAGGAATCGCGCATCCAACTGGAAGCACTGGACAAGAACGCCCGCGATTTCGGTGTGCATTACTATCCGGTGGATGATGTCCGTCAGGGCATCGTGCATATCGTTGGCCCCGAGCAGGGCTGGACATTGCCCGGCATGACCGTGGTTTGCGGCGACAGCCACACCGCCACCCACGGCGCGTTTGGCGCACTGGCGCACGGGATCGGCACCTCGGAAGTGGAACATGTGCTGGCCACACAAACGCTGATCCAGCAGAAATCGAAAAACATGAAGGTGGAAATCACCGGCAAACTGCGCCCCGGCGTGACAGCCAAGGACGTGACCCTTGCCGTGATCGGCGCGACCGGCACGGCAGGTGGCACCGGCTATGTGATCGAATATTGCGGTCAGGTGATCCGCGACATGTCTATGGAAGGCCGCATGACCGTCTGTAACATGGCGATCGAGGGTGGCGCGCGCGCCGGTCTGATTGCACCGGATGAAACCACTTTTGATTACGTCAAAGGCCGCCCGCACGCACCCAAAGGGGCCGAGTGGGAAATGGCGCTGGAATGGTGGAAAACATTGTTCACCGATGATGACGCCCATTTCGACAAGGTGCTGGTGCTGAAAGGCGAAGACATCGCGCCGGTGGTCACATGGGGCACCTCGCCCGAGGATGTTCTGCCAATCACCGCCTCTGTTCCCGCACCCGAGGATTTCGAGGGTGGCAAAGTAGACGCCGCCGCGCGGTCGCTGGAAT
>WGBJ01000086.1 GCA_015494385.1 Marinosulfonomonas sp. | reverse complement strand
GTTTCTGCCCGCGCCAGAAAATACCCCCCAGCAGCGCGGGCAGAAACTGCGCCACGCCGACAAAGGAAATCAACCCGATCGCCGCCAGCGCCGCCCCGCCGCCCGACACGCGGTAATAGGCATATCCCAGCGCCAAAATCACCGCGATCGACACCCGCCGCGCGGTCAAAACCACTTGGCGCACATCGCCCGAAACGGTTGCCCCCTGCCGCGCCACGCTTAACCAGATCGGCATCACGATGTGGTTTGACACCATGGTGGACAGCGCAATCGCTGCCACGATCACCATCGATGTTGCACTGGAAAACCCGCCAAGAAACGACAGCATCGCCAACCCCTCGCGCCCCTGCGACAGCGGCACGGTCAGCACGAACAGGTCCGGGTTCGATCCGGCGGGCATCAGGTCCAGCCCGACCACGGCGATGGGCACCACAAACAGGCTCATCAGCATCAGATACAGCGGAAAGGCCCAGCTGGCGGTGGACAGGTGGCGCTCATCCGCGTTTTCCACCACCATCACCTGAAACATCCGCGGCAGGGTCAGAAAGGCCACCGCAGATAGAAAGATCAGGCTGACCCAGCGGCCCGGCTTCAACTCCCAGCCCGCAATCGGGGACGCATCAATCCGTGCCAGAATATCACCGGCCCCGTCCGCCACGCCCCAGACCACGAACACGCCAACGGCCAGCAGGGCAAACAGCTTCATCACCGCCTCGACCGCAATGGCGGTGACCACGCCGTAGTGGCGCTCGTTTGCGTCCAGATTGCGTGTGCCGAACAACACAGTAAACAGCGCCAGACCGGCCGCGACCCACAGCGCCGTTGCGTTCAGATCGGACGCGGCCCAGCCACCCGAGCGGCCTGCAAACACCGCAAACGACAGGGTGACCGATTGCAGTTGCAACGCAATATAGGGCGTGGTGCCGATCACCGCCATCAGGGTAACGATCACCCCCAGCAGGTTCGATTTGCCATAGCGCGACGAAATCAGATCGGCGATGGATGTGATCCGCTGGCTGCGCCCGATCCGCACCAGTTTGCGCAATATCCACCACCAGCCGACCATCACCAGTGTTGGCCCCAGATAGATGGTCAGAAATTCCAGCCCTGATCGCGCCGCATAGCCCACAGCACCATAAAACGTCCATGCTGTGCAGTAAATCGACAGGCTAAGCGTATAAACCAGCGGCGAGCGCAGCCAGCCGAATTTGCCCTGCCGCGCCCGCCGGTCCGCGGCAAAGGCAATCAGAAACAGCGCCACCACATAGGCCAGACAAACCGCAATCAGGGTGTTGAAGGAAAGCATCAATCCAGCGTGTCCTGCTGTGCGTCAATCCGGCGGAGCCGCCGCGCCAGCAGCATTGCCACCGCAATCAGCACCACCCAGACACCAAACAGGTAAATCACCCCGACCGAGGTAAACCGCCCCCCTTCGCCGCCCCACAGGATCGGCAGGCACAGCGCCAGAAATCCAAGGATCGGCAACAGGCGTGCGGCATCGGTGGTGCGGCGCTGGCGGTAGCTTTCGCGCTCCAGAAACAACGGCTGGCGGCGCTCGCTCACGCTTGCACCAGCTCGTGAATGGCGGCCAGCACTTCCTTGTTGGAAAAGGGTTTGGTCATGAACCGGCTGGCCCCCAACCGTTCGGCCATCTCGCGGTCCTTGGTCTGACCGCGCGCGGTCAGCATCAGCACCGGCAAATCCCCTCCGCCATCCGTGCCGCGCAAATCCTGCAAAATATCATAACCCGAGCGACCGGGCAGCATCACATCCAGAATAACCACATCCGGCGCATGGCGCAGAATCGCCTCCAGCGCCGTGGTCCCCTCGGCATGGGTTGCCACAGTCCAGCCATCGCGTTTCAGTATAAAACTGATTGCCTCGATGATGTTCGGCTCGTCTTCGATCAGAAGAACTTTTTTGCCCACCTGTCATCCTCCCCTACGACAGCCTGGCCTGATTGGCGCTGTGGCACTATCCATAAACTGGGGCGCTGTGTCAAAACTTCCTTGCAACCCGCGCCAGAAACACTGTGCCGGTGATCCCCCAGAACGCGCCAAAGAACAGAGTCCACAACGGCGTGCCCATACCCAGATCAAGCCCCAGCCAACCGGCGCCTTTAACAATGGGCAACATATACAGAATACTGGATAGCCACGGCAAAATGCCCAGAACAGCCCCCTTCAGAACCGGCTTGTTATTATAAATCGGGATCAGGAATATCAGCCCCCAGACAGCACTAAACACCACACGGCTGATAATCCATCCGGTGCTGAACTCCGGCACCATATGAAAGCCCAGCGCTGGCGTAACCCCCAACGTTCCCAGCAGCCAAACCAGAATACCACTGCTTAACCCACCCAGCGCGCCCGCAATCAGAACCAGTATCAATGTTTTGATCATCGTCTTCCCCTAAATCTTTGTTCCCGTAAATATCCGCGCCGCAGGCACGCCCCGAAGGGGCAAATATTCGTGTGGCCCGGCACGGGCCTCCGCTAAACAGCCTTACCCCTCTTGCGCCAGAATTGATACCTCTCGCCGTGCCGCGCAATCGGCGCGCGGACATATCCGGCAGGATGTGCCCACTGGCTGCCCGCCTTCGCCCAAATCCCCTGCGCGGGTTTCAGGGATCACCAGCATCACGGCCTCGACGATCTGCACCCCGTCAAACCCTGTCAAAACCCGCGGCTGCGCCACTGCATAGGTCAAAAACCGCGGCGCATCCTGCCCTGATTGCTGCACCACTGCGCGGATTGGCACCTGCGGGCGTAACAAGGCCTGATACAGCGGCCATAATGGACAGGCCGCACCGAATTGCGGCATCGGGAACCCCTCGACCGGTTTGCGAAACAGCAGCGCCCCCGAGGCATCACAGGTCACCAGCCCGACAGACGCCTGCCCGTCAACCTTCGGCAAGCTGGCCAGCCGGCGCAGCACTGTTGCCAGATCGACCCCGAACCGCGCTGCCAGTTGCACCGGATCCAGCCCCTCGCCCACCGCGGCCTGAAACGCCGCCAAAGGCAAAGCAACAGCATCCGCCCGATAGCGCGCCAGATAATCGGCCACAGCCCCATCCGCCGCCACGTCCTGCCCCGCTTCGACCTCGGGCAAATGATAGCCCCGTGCCTGTAGATAGGATTCCAGCTCCTCCTGGGGGGAACTTAACGTGCTTTCCAC
>WGBJ01000085.1 GCA_015494385.1 Marinosulfonomonas sp. | reverse complement strand
GAATAGACCTGCTTTTCGCTGACTTCCTCGATCAGGTCGTTGTCGGCCAGTTTGGCGGCAAGGTGCTGCGTTAGCCGGTGATTTTGCGGGCTGGAGGAGCGACCGAAATAATCGAACGACAGACCAAACCGCTTGGCAATATCTGCCTGCACATCATGCAGTTCGGCGCAGTATTCCGCCACCGGCTGACCGGCCTTGGCGGCGGCCAGTTCGGCGGGGGTGCCGTGTTCGTCCGTGGCACAGATGAACATCACCTCGTTGCCGCGCCCGCGATTGTAACGGGCGAACAGATCGGCGGGCAGTTGGCTGCCGACCAGATTGCCCAGATGTTTGATGCCGTTGATATAGGGCAGGGCGGAGGTGATGAGGATACGTGCCATTTCGGGATGCCTTTGTTTGTGTTGGATGTTGTTTAGCGCAAGGCGACAGGCAGGGCTAGGGGGTGCGCGCATCGGCGCGTTTCCATAGGGGCGGTTTTGTGCTAGGTCCGCCCTTATGGAAACGCATTATGATTTTGACCGCTTTGTTTCGGCGCAGGACGCCGTTTACGACAACGTGCTGGCCGAGTTGGAAAAAGGCCGCAAGGCAAGCCACTGGATGTGGTATATTTTTCCGCAGCTAGAGGGGCTGGGATACAGCCAGACCTCGCAATTCTACGGCATCGCGGATCGGGACGAGGCAGCGGCCTATCTGGCGCACCCCGTTTTGGGCAAGCGGCTGATCCAGTGCACCAAACTGGCGATCAAACATCGTGCAGACGGAGCCGAGACGGTTTTCGGCGGGGTGGATGCGTTGAAGTTCCATTCCTCGATCACGCTGTTCTCGCGCATCAAAGGGGCAAGCCCCGTGTTTGAATCCGCCCTGTTCGGGTTTTTCGGCGGGATTGGCGATCAGCAGACCCTGCGGATGCTGCGGATTGCCTATATTGAATCGCTGGATGGATAATCATTGGGATTAGGGCTTGAAGCTCTAGTCGCTAGAGGTCGTATGTAAGAATGGAACGTGATTCCATTTTGCAAGGACAGGACATGGCGACCGAGGCGAAAAAGACCGAACTGGTGATTGACGGCATGGATTGCGCAAGCTGCGTGAACAAGATCGAAGGCGTGGTGTGCAAGCTGCCGGGGATCGAAAATGTATCCCTGAACTACACAAACCAGAAACTGAAATTCGATTTCAAGGACGGGTTTGATGAAACCGGTCATGTGGTCACGGCGATTGAAAAGCTGGGCTATAAGGTGGTCAGGCCGCAAGCCGATGCGCCGCAGGCCGTGACGCGCTGGTGGCAGACCGGCAAGGGGCGGTTGGTGATCTTCTCGGGCGCGATGCTGGCGCTGGCGGTGGTGTTGTCGCTGGTTCTGCCGGATTATGCCGATTACGTTTACGCCTTTGCCGCGCTGGTGGCGCTGGCACCATTGGCGAAAAAGGCGGTGATGGGGGCGGTTGCGGGGCAGCCGTTTACCATTGAAACACTGGTGACCATCGCGGTGATCGGGGCGATTGTGATTAACGAGGCCCCCGAAGCGGCCGTGGTGGTGTTCCTGTTCCTGATCGGTGAATTGCTGGAGATGATGGCGGCGGCCAAGGCGCGCAGCTCGGTTCAGGCGCTGGCCGATCTGGTGCCGAAATCCGCCTTTCTGGTGGTGGGTGACGGCACCCGCGAGGTGGCGGCGGACAGTCTGAAAATAGGTGACGTGATCGAGGTGCGCCCCGGTGGGCGGGTGCCAGCGGACGGGGTGATCGCCGAGGGTCAGACCTCGATCGACGAGGCCGCCGTGACGGGCGAATCCATGCCCAGGCGCAAGGGTGTTGGCGACGGGGTTTACGCCGGATCGATCAATGCCGACGGGGTGATCCGCGTGACGGTGGAAAAGGGCGCGGAAAACAACATGATCGCGCGGATTTTGCAGATGGTCGAGGATGCCGAGGCCAGCAAGGCCCCGACGGCACGGTTCATCGACAATTTCAGCCGTTATTACACCCCCGGGGTGATCGTGGTGGCGGCCTTGATTGCCATCATCCCGCCGTTGGCCTTTGGCGCGGATTGGGACGCTTGGATCTATAAAGGTCTGGCGATTTTGCTGATCGGCTGTCCCTGCGCGCTGGTGCTATCCACCCCTGCGGCGATCACGTCGGGTATTTCATCGGGGGCCAGACAAGGGCTGCTGGTCAAGGGCGGCGCGGTGCTTGAGGCGATCGGCAAAGTGGCGCAGGTGGCGTTCGACAAAACCGGCACATTGACCCGCGGCAAACCGGCGGTGACGGATGTGCTGGTGTTTTCGGGAAACGAGGATCAGATGCTGGCCCTGGCCGGATCGGTCGAGGCGGGGTCAAGCCATCCGCTGGCGGTGGCCATCGTTGACGAGGTTGCGGCGCGCGGCGTGAAGCTGAAAAAGGCCACGGCGTCCGAGGCATTAAGCGGACGCGGGGTTCAGGCCAGGGTGGGGGGCAAACTGGTGACGATTGCCTCGCCGCGTTACGGGCAGGAAATTGCGAAGTTTACCAAAGAACAACAGGACGAGATCGCCGCGCTGGAAGGGGATGGCAAAACCGTTGCGGTGGTGATTGTCGATGGTGAATTGTCGGGCCTGTTCGCCCTGCGGGATGAATTGCGCCAAGATGCGCGTGACGCGATGCAGGAACTGGCGGCGATGGATGTGCGCGCGGTGATGCTGACCGGCGATAACGCCCGCACAGGCGCCGCGCTGGCCAAGCAACTGGGGATCGAGGTGAAATCCGAACTGCTGCCGCAAGACAAGCTGGACCAGATCGAGGCGCTGAAAGCGCAGGGCAATATTGCGATGGTCGGGGACGGGATTAATGACGCGCCCGCCCTGGCACGCTCGGACGTGGGTATTGCGATGGGGGGCGGTACCGATGTGGCGCTGGAAACGGCCGATGCGGCGCTGCTGCATGAACGGGTGCGCGATGTGCCTGCGCTGATTGCCCTGTCGCGGGCAACGATGGCCAATATCCACCAGAATATCAGTATTGCGCTGGGGCTGAAGGCGGTGTTTCTGGTGACGACATTGATGGGGGTGACATCGCTGTGGATGGCCATTCTGGCCGATACCGGCGCGACCGTGCTGGTGACGATCAACGCCTTGCGGTTGTTGCGCTACAAGTTTGTTAAGTAGGGGCTTTGGCTAAGAAATGAGGGCAGCGCCCGACCCTGGGTGGGCGCTTGCAACGGTGTGGATATGGTGAATGTTTTGGGAACACCTTAGCCTATTATCAGTGTGCTCCGTTGCAAAAGCGCCCTCCCGTGGGGAGGGTCGGGCGCTGTCCGGCTTCGCCGTCCGGAGCGACGGTTCGGGTTCCATTGATTTTCTAGCGTTTATCCCGTTGTTTGCGCAGCAGGCGGCCAATCAGGAACGATGTGCGCGGGGCATAAACATAGGGGGTGCGCCGCTTGCGGGTCCGGCGCACGCTCATCCGGCTAAGGCCGAATATGATCAACACCCCGTGCCCTGCGGCCAGAAAGATGAACAGCGACGTCGGGCCGTAGGCGTTGATCAGGGTGGAGGCGATCAACGGGCTGGCGATGGCGCCGATGGCATAGAAAAACATCAGCGCGGCCGACAGTTCGACCCGTTCCTCGGTGCTGGCGAAATCATGGGCATGGGCCGCGGCGACCGAAAAGATCGGGAAGGTGGTAAAACCGAATAAAATCGCCGCACCCATCACCATGCCGGTGCCGGAGTCCGAAACACTGGTCGTCACAGCACAACTGCCGATGGCCGCAACAGACAGCCAGATCAGAATCCAGCGGCGATCGAATTTATCGGCCAGCCAGCCAATCGGGTATTGCGCCAGCGCCCCGCCCAATACGAAAGCCGCCAGAAACAGACCGATCTGGTTCAGTTGCAAGCCAACCTCTTGGCCATAAATCGGGCCGACCATGCGAAAGGCGGCGCTGGTCAGGCCGGCGACCACAACTCCGGCGGCGGCCAGCGGCGATTTGGCAAAGGCCATTTTGGGGCGCAGGCGCGGGGCCTCGGGGGTTTGCGGCGGGCTGGCTTTGGTCAGGGTCAGCGGCAGGATGGCGGCGCAGCACAGCAATGCCAGAAGGTTGTAGGACACGTAACTGGCAGGCTCCAGAACCCCGATCATCAACTGCGCGGCCAGTGATCCGCCCATATCGACCATCCGGTAGCCGCCCATCGCCTGACCGCGGATTTCATTGGTCACTTTGGCCTGCATCCAGCTTTCGATCACCGTATAGCTACCGGCCACGCACAGGCCGGTGGCAATCCGCATAATGGCCCATGCCATCGGGTCGATGATCAGCATGTGCGCAAGCAAACCAATGGCGCCGGTGGCCGTGAAGGCGGCAAAAGCGCGGGAATGGCCGATGCTGCCCATCAATCGCGGCGCCCACCAGCAACCGATAAAAAAGCCAAAGAAATGCGCCGACCCAAGGAAGCCGACCTGTGCGGTGGTAAATCCCAGCTTTAGCCCCGAAATGGCGTCCAGCGGCCCGACACCGCCCGAGGAAAGCTGCAACAGGATCACAGACAGAAAGAGGGCGGCAAAGGAAATAAGCAGGCGCATGGGAATGGGCGTTCGCGTGTAGAAAAACTGGTCCCAGCATGGCGCAATCGGCGGGGGCGTCAATGGCGATTGCGACATGGATGTCGGAAACAGGGCGGGACGAAATATATAATTTCCTAGTCAAACACGATTGTTTTGCTAAGCTGCCTTTTGCGAACAGGAGGAAAATTATGAAAAAACTAATCGCATCTCTATGTGTTGCCATTGCCATGGGTACATCTGCCTTTGCCGAGGGTGTCAAACATTACGTGGCCATCCATGTGGATCAGAACGATCCCAAAGTGATGAATATGGCGCTGAACAACGCCGTGAATGTCACCAATTATTATGAATCCAAAGGCGATACTGTTGAAATTGAACTGGTGGCCTATGGTCCGGGATTGAACATGTTTGTTCAGGGCAAAAGCCCTGTGGCGGACCGGATTTCGGTTTTGTCCCTGCAACTGGATAACCTGTCGTTTTCTGCCTGCGGCAACACCCATCGCAAGATGATCGAGAAAACCGGTGGCGATGTGCCGTTGATGAGCGAGGCCACAGTCGTGCCCTCGGGTGTTGTGCGGCTGATCGAGTTGCAGGAACAGGGCTATGCCTATGTGCGGCCGTGATGTGCGCCCATAGGGGGTTGCCATTCTGATCCCACAGACTAGGTTCTGTTCCCTGACACATCAGGGAGCAGAACATGCGCATGAATGAACTGGGCCGCACCGGCCTGAAGGTTAGCGAATACTGTCTTGGCTCGATGACATGGGGCACGCAGAACACCATGGACGAGGGGCACGCCCAGATCGACATGGCGCTGGATCACGGCATCAATTTTCTGGATACGGCGGAGATGTATCCGGTCAATCCGGTGTCTGCCGATCACGTTGGCAAAACCGAAAGCATCATTGGCGAATGGTTTGCCCGCACAGGGCGGCGGGGCGATGTGGTGCTGGCCAGCAAAATCACCGGCAGCAATGGCGGTTTTGTGCGGGGTGGCGAGGATATTTCATCAGGTGCGATTGTGCGGGCGTTGGATGGATCGTTGAAACGGCTGCAGACGGATTACATTGATCTGTACCAGTTGCACTGGCCCAATCGCGGCTCGTTCCAGTTTCGCAAGCATTGGGAATATGACCCTTCCGGCCAGAACCGCGAGGAAACCATTGCCCATATCCAAGATGTTCTGGGGGAATTGCAGCGGCAGGTGGACGCTGGCAAAATCCGCCATGTGGGCCTGTCGAACGAAAGCGCATGGGGGCTGGCGCAATGGATCTGTGCCAGTGATGCCGGGGCCGGGCCGCGCATGGTGTCGATCCAGAACGAATATTCCCTGCTGTGTCGCCTGTTCGATACCGATCTGGCCGAGGCCAGCGTGAACGAAGACGTTGGCCTGCTGGCCTTTTCACCGCTGGCCACGGGGCTGCTGACCGGCAAATATAAACCCGATGTCACACCCGAAGGGTCACGCCGCACCATCAACACCACCTTAAGCGGGCGCATCACCGACCGTGTCTGGGGGGCGATTGACGCCTACGAGGATATTGCCAAACGTCACGGGCTGAACATTTCGCAGATGGCGCTGGCGTGGTGTGCAACGCGGCCCTTTATGACCTCGGTTATCTTTGGGGCAACATCGCTGGATCAGTTGAAACTGGCGCTGGGCGCTGCGGATGTCACCCTGAGTGACGAGATTCTGGCGGAAATCAACACAGCCCACAAGGCGCACCCATTGCCCTATTGATTGGCAGCGGGAATAGGTGTTCACTGGGCTGGCGCGGACATTCCATAAGGAATGAGGTTATAATGAAAAGTCTGATTTTATTCGTTGGCCTGCTGGCCCTGTCCGGCTGTCAGGAAGACCCCGATATGATGGGCAAAACCCGCGCCGAAATCCGTGCCGAGCAAAAGGAATGCGATGCAAATGGCGGGAGTTACCAGCGGGCAGGTATGTTTGGCAAAGCCTGTATCATGGATACAGGTGACGGTGGAAAATCCTGCAAAACGAACAAGGATTGCGAAGGCGTGTGTTTTGCCGATACCCGCACCTGTTCCACCAAAACGCCAATATTCGGCTGTTTCGGTATGGTCGAGGACAACGGCGAGGTGGTCGAGATTTGTATCGACTGATTAGTGCCCTCTTTTTTGCCGTCACGGCCTGCGCGCCAACCGTAGGGTATCGCGACGCTTCGGCGCGGATCACTTCCGTTGCACTGTTTGATCCGACCCTGTTTGCAGGGGAATGGGTAGTGGTCGCCACCTATGATCCGGCATTGTGCGGGGTTCGGACGGATACCACACCGAAAGGGTTTGACTGGGTTGAGCGAAATTGCAACGGCGAGGAAAACCACAGCCTTGCCCCAGTCACCGGTCCGGGGCGGTTCACGCCCAAGGGCGGGGCGCACAAGGGCCGCGAACATTGGGTGATGTGGGTGGACCAGACCTATCGCACCGCGGTGATTGGCTCGGTGGATGGCAGTTTTGCTATGGTATTGAACCGGGATCGGCATATTCCGCCGGACCGGATGCAGGCAGCGCGCGAAATTCTGGACTGGAACGGGTATGATTTGACTCGACTTATTTTGAAACCCTAAAGGAGATTTGAAAATGAAGAATTTGATAGCGATTTGCGCCGGTATATTGATGGCCAGTCCCGTTATAGCCAGCGAGCCGAACTGGGTAGGTGTCTGGAC
>WGBJ01000084.1 GCA_015494385.1 Marinosulfonomonas sp. | reverse complement strand
GATATGCAGTATTTTGACGAGTTGGAAACGCGATCAGCCGATCAACGTGCCGCCGATCTGGCCAAGGCACTGCCACAGCAGATTGCCCGCGCCAAAACAGCACCCGGCATTGCCGCGCTGTTGGGCGATGTTGATCCGGCCTCGGTGACTTCGGTTGCCGATCTGGCAGCACTTCCTGTCATCCGCAAATCCGAACTGGTTTCGGCACAGGCGGCCAACGCGCCGTTTGGCGGGTTCACCACGGTTCCGGCGGATGGTTTCGAGCATATCCACCAGTCCCCCGGCCCGATTTATGAACCCGGCCGTATATCCGGTGACTGGTGGCGCATTGGCCGTTTCCTGCACGCCGTGGGCATTGGCAAGGGCGACATTATCCAGAACTGTTTTGGCTATCACCTAACCCCCGCCGGCATGATCTTTGAATCAGGGGCGCGCGCGGTTGGTGCCGCCGTATTGCCCGCCGGCACAGGGCAAACCGAACTACAGGCCCGCGCGGCGCATGATGTGGGTGTGACCGCCTATGCCGGCACGCCGGATTATCTGAAAGTGATTCTGGACAAGGCGGAGGGCCTGGGCCTGCCGCTGAAAATCTCGCGGGCGGCGGTTGGTGGCGGGGCGCTCTTCCCCTCGTTGCGGCAGGAATACGCCGACCGCGGGATCCTTTGTTTGCAGAATTACGCGACCGCCGATCTGGGCAACATCGCCTATGAATCACAGGCACAGGAAGGCATGATCGTTGATGAGGGCGTGATCGTCGAGATCGTTACACCGGGCACGGGCAACCCTGTCGCGCCGGGCGAAGTGGGCGAAGTCGTGGTCACCACCCTGAATCCCGATTACCCGCTAATCCGCTTTGCCACTGGCGATTTGTCTGCCGTGATGGAGGGGATAAGCCCTTGTGGCAGAACGAATATGCGCATCAAGGGCTGGATGGGCCGCGCCGACCAGACAACCAAGATCAAGGGTATGTTCGTGCGCCCCGAACAGGTGGCCGATTTCGTTGCCAAACACGACGAGGTTTCCCGCGCCCGTGTCATCGCCACGCGCGAGGGCGAAATGGATGTGATGACTGTTATGGTCGAAACAGATGCCACGGATTCGGACCGTTATCGGATATCAATGGCAGATACGCTAAAACTGAAGGGCAAAATTGTGCTGGTTGCCAAAGGCAGCTTGCCAAATGATGGTTTAGTGATCGAAGATCAACGAAGTTACGATTGATCCCATAACAAATGAAGGAGCACGCGCCATGATGTTGAAACTTAAACAGGTGGCGCTTGCGGGCGCTTTGGGCATTCTGGCAATGCCCGTACTGGCCAAAGATGTGGCACTGGTTATCGGCAACCGTGATTATCAGGACCAGCCCAGGATACGGGGCTTCTATTTCACACAAGACGGCGTTCAGGCCCTTAATCAGGCTGGCTTTCGGGTATTCGCTGGCGAAGATCTGGATCGTGCCGAACAGACAACACTGGCGTCAAAGTTCTATGCTGCCATCGATCAGGCGGATCGGGTGGTGGTTCTGCTGGGTGGGCATTTTGTATCCAATGACCGCGACAGTTGGCTGTTGGCCAGTGACGCCCGCAATCCGGATATCTTTACCGTCGGGCAAATGGGATTGTCGATCGGGGCGATTCTGGACGCCGCCGGCCAAAAACCGGGTGGCGCGATCGTTATGATTGGCCAAAGCGACAGTGCAACGGCCCGTGGCGGCTTGAAGGCGGGAATGGATGATCTGGAAATCCCGCAAGGGGTGACCGTGATCAAAGGGCCGATGACCGGATTGCTGCAACTTCTTTCCGGCGACTTGCTGGAGCCGGGTAAATCCGTTGCAAGCGTGCTGCAAAATGCGCCGCGCGGGGTAACCGCCGACGGGTTTATAGCCAAACACATTCCCTTTATATCGGCGTCAGTCCAGACGCCGGATCAGCCACAGGATGCTGAATATCTGTATCTGGAAGCGGTGCGCGAAATCGGCACTTTGGCGGCGCTTGAAAGCTATCTGAACCGCTATCCGAACGGACGCTATGCACGGGCTGTGCGTCAGGAAATCCGTGATCTGCAGGCACAGCCGGAATTGCAGGCCAGGGCGGCCGAGGCAAACCTGAAACTGACCCGTGAACAGCGGCGGCAAATTCAGCGGAACCTGTCGATTCTGGGTTTCAATCCGCACGGGATTGACGGGGTGTTCGGGCGTGGGTCACGATCGGCGATTGCCGCATGGCAAAAATCACGCGGGATTGACGGATATGGCTATCTGACCGGCAATCAGGTTTCGGCATTGCAGGCCGCAGCCGATGTCCGGTCACGCGAGTTGGAAGAAGAGGCGCGCAAACGTCAGGAAGAACAGGACCGGCTGGATGCAAGTTACTGGCGGCGCACCGGACGAAACGGAACCGAGGACGGTTTGCGGGCCTACCTGAAACGGTATCCTGACGGATTATATTCCGACATCGCCCACCAGCGGCTTGAGCGGTTTGACGAAGCACGGCGCGCCGAGGCTGCTGCCGCCGAGCGGGATTACTGGGACGGGGTGCGTTCGGAAGATACCGTCGAGGCCTATAACCGGTATTTGCGGGTCTATCCGCGCGGGGTGTTTGCCGCGGACGCAAGGGCAAGACGGGCTGAACTGCAGGGAAATGCGCAAAATGATGAACAGATCCGCCGCGCCAAGGCAGAAGAGGCGCGGGTGGCCGGCAACGGCATCGTGCGGCTGCTGGTGGAACAAAAACTGCAAGAGCTGGGGCTGAAACCCGGGCGGGTTGACGGGAAGTTTGACGATAAAACCCGCCGCGCGGTGCGTAAATTCCAGCGGACGCGGAAAATTCCTGTGACCGGATATGTCACACAGCAAACCATCGTCCGATTGCTGGCGGCGCGTTAACGCATCCAGATACAAAAAAGGCCGCCAGAGCAGATGCCCGGCGGCCTTTTTTGTTAAACCTGATTGGCTTAGCCCTGACGGGCTTTGAACCGTGGGTTTGTTTTGTTGATCACATAAACACGGCCTTTGCGACGCACAATGCGGCAATCGCGATGGCGGCCTTTGAGTGAACGCAAAGAATTGCGAATTTTCATAACCTCATCCTCATATCGCGGCGCAGCGGCGCCTTTGTTTCAATTCCGGTCCCCGACTTACGGGGCATATGGTGGGCACTACTGGGATCGAACCAGTGACCCCTTCGATGTCAACGAAGTGCTCTACCGCTGAGCTAAGCGCCCATATGGCCAACCAATTCCTGACGTCCCAAAAGAATAGGACGCGGCAGAACCGCGTCGGTCTGCTGGTCTATAAAAGGAGTCGAAGGATTGATCAAGGGCTTTTGATAAATACAGGAAACCGTTTATAAAGGTTGTGTCAGGAGAGGGAATGCCAAAGGCGAATTATCAACTGTTACTGCCGGAAAATCGCACAACAAGTGTGATTTTTGCTTCGCCGCATAGCGGGCGCAGCTACCCTTGGGCGTTCTTGCGAAAATCGGTGCTGGACAAGTTGGCGATACGATCCTCTGAAGACGCCTTTGTGGATTTGTTGTTTGCGGATGTTCCTTCCTTTGGGGCGCCCCTGCTGTCTGCCACTGCGCCACGCGCCTTTGTGGATTTGAACCGAAGCCGCGACGAACTGGATCCGGCCGTAATTGAGGGGATCCCCCGCGCCGGACTTAACCCGCGTGTGGCCTCGGGCCTCGGGGTTATTCCGCGGGTTGTTTCTGGCGGGCGGCAAATCTATCGCGGGAAAATCCCCAAGAACGAGGCCGAATCGCGGCTGGCGCAGTATTGGCAGCCCTACCATGATGTGCTGGAAGGGTTGATGACTGAAAATTGCCGGCTGTTCGGGCAGGCGGTGCTGGTTGATTGCCATTCAATGCCGCACGAGGCCATCGGCGAAATCAACCGGCGCAATGGTCCAAAGGCCGACGTCGTGCTGGGCGACCGTTATGGGGCCGCCGCGAATGGCGAAATTGTTGACCGGATCGAGGCGGCATTTGTCGCCGCAGGTCTGACTGTAGCGCGCAATATGCCATTTGCCGGGGCTTATGTTACGCAACATTATGGCCGCCCGTCCCTAAACCGCCATGCAGTACAGGTTGAAATTGACCGTTCCCTATATATGGACGAAAAACTGATCCAGCCCAAAGCCGATTTCCCGGGATTTCAAAAGCTGATTGCAAATATTGCCCGTGAAATATCGGAGATTGGACGAAGCGAACGACCATTGGCAGCGGAATAGTTCCCGATTTCTGACCCTAGGTCACCGACTCATAAGATCTTAACCAAATCCTGATAGATGCGAGTTGGACGGAAGCCAGGTAGTTGTCGTCGCGTTTGTCGTAACGGGTGGCCACCGCGCGGAAGTGTTTGAGTT
>WGBJ01000083.1 GCA_015494385.1 Marinosulfonomonas sp. | reverse complement strand
TCCATACCCTTCAGCATCACCCAGGCGTTAAACGGACTCATCGAACCACCAGTATGTTTCAGATAAGGCTCCAGCGTGCCACGGATATAATCACGGCTGCCCAGCACCACCCCGCCCAGACACCGCCCCTGCCCGTCAATGTGTTTGGTGGTCGAGTAAACCACCACATCGGCGCCCAGTTCAAAAGCGTTGGAAAAGATCGGTGTGGCAAACACATTGTCCACCACCACCAGTGCCCCGACCGCATGGGCCAGATCACAAACCGCTTTGATATCAATCAGTTCCAGCGTCGGATTGGAAATGCTCTCGAAAAACACCAGCCTGGTATCGCTGCGCAACGCCCCGCGCCAGGCCGCCAGATCGGGACCATCCACCAGCGTCACCTGGACCCCGAAACGGGCCAGAACATCCTCAAGGATATACAGGCACGAGCCAAACAGCGCCTTGGCCGCAACCACATGATCCCCCGCCTTCAAGCCACAGGTCAGCGCCGCATTGACCGCCGCCATGCCCGACGCGGTGGCAAAAGCATCCTCGCACCCCTCAAGCGCCGCGATGCGCTCTTCGAACATGCGCACGGTCGGGTTGCCATAGCGGGCGTAGATAAATTCATCCGGTCCCGTTTCGATGAACCGCGCCTCCGCGTCCTCGGCGGTGTCGTAAACGAACCCCTGCGTCAGGTATATCGCCTCGGATACTTCGTTATACTGGCTGCGGCGGCTGCCCGAATGCACCAGCTTGGTGCGGGCGTTCCAATCGTTGCTCATCGCGTCTCCTTGTCCATGCCGTCAGGCATAAAAAAACCCCAAAACCGGAGCCAAGGTTTCGGGGGTATCGCCCTATCCCTCTTTAGCGGCATGTTTAACGTGGCCCGCAATCCGGTAACAAATCGCCACGATGGGGTCTGGATAATGCCCGCGAGGGGCGTGGTCAAGTATTGTTGAAACGCCACGCCTTGCCCTTTTGCCTGATCCCGTGCTGAATACAAACAAAGGAGCACGCGACATGAAACCGATCGACCTATATTACTGGCCCACCCCGAATGGCTGGAAAATCACCATTGCGCTGGCGGAAATGGACCTGCCTTACAATCTGCATCTGGTGAACATCGGCGCGGGCGAACAGTTCGAACCTGATTTCCTGAAAATCGCCCCGAACAACCGGATGCCGGCGATTGTTGACCCCGACGGGCCGGATGGCGAACCGATCTCGATCTTTGAATCGGGCGCGATCCTGCAATATCTGGCGCGCAAGACGGGGCAGTTCTGTGGCAAGACCGAGCGCGAGCGGATTGCCGTTGACCAATGGCTGATGTGGCAAATGGGCGGCCTTGGCCCGATGGCGGGTCAGGCGCATCACTTCCTGAAATACGCCCCGTCGATGGATCCCCCCAACGACCTGCCCTATGCCAAAGACCGTTACCGCAACGAAACTGCCCGCCTATACGGTGTGCTTGATCGCCAACTGGCGAATAACGAATATGTCGCCGGAGATTTCTATTCCATCGCCGATATGGCGATCTGGCCCTGGGCAACATTATGGGAAGGACAGGAACAAACGCTGGATGACAAACCCCACATGGCCCGCTGGCTGAAAACCGTTGGCGCCCGGCAAGGGGTGATCACAGGACAGGCTGTAGCGGCGGACAAACGGGGCAATTTGCAAACGGACAAGAAAGCGCAGGAGGTGCTGTTCAAGCGCCGCTCGTAACCCATCTTTGTTCCATAAATATCCCCGCCGGAGGCATAGAATCTCTTGCCTGCGGCGCAGGTATTTGTTGCAAGAAGAAGGGCAAGGGTCAGGACCTATGCCTCGTCTTCCTCAATCGCGTATTTCTGCATCAATTTGCCTTGGGTCATGAAAAACACAAACACCGCAGCGGTCAGGCCGAACACCTTGAAATTCACCCAGGCGTCTGTCGACATCGTGCGCCAGACCACTTCGTTCGTGACCGCCAGTGCCAGAAAAAACAGGGTGATGCGTTTGGTCAGGATCATCCAGCCCTCGTGTTTCAGCGGCATGGCCTCGTCCATCACCAGTTGCAGATAGCTTTGGCCGCGCATCAATCCGAACCCCAGCATGCCTGCGAACAAAAGATAGATCATCGTCGGTTTCATTTTGAAGAACCGCTCGTCATTGAACCAGACCGACAGCCCCCCGAACACCACCACGATCACCAGCGTCATGATCTGCATGGCCGACAACTTGCCCGTCAGCCGGTACAAAATGAACGTGGTAAGCGCCAGCAGCGGCACAAACAGCGCCGTGACCACAATGAAACCGTTATAGTCCGTGCCATTATAGGCAAAGGTCTGGTCCTTCATTTTGCCATAAGCGATGAAGAACACCACGATCGGCCCCAGCTCCAACAACAGTTTGACAAAGGGGTTCACTTTTTTCACGTCACTCATGTCAGGCCTTTCGCATTATCCACCCAGTTCAACTATCACAGCGCCCAGCGCAATCAATGCCATAAGTATCAGGCGGCGCGGGCCGACCCGTTCCTTTAGCATCAACCAGCCGATCAACGCCGCAAACACGGTCGAGGTTTCCCGCAGCACCGCCGCCTGTCCGACATTGTCCAGACGGGTGGCCAGAATGATACCGCCAAAGCTGAAATAGGCGATGATGCCACCGATCAGCCCGCGCAGCAGCAGCGGGCGCAGGGCGGGCGGGTTTTGCATCACGCGATACCGCAGGGCGGCGATGGCGGGCATAAAGAACAGCCCGTCGATCATGAAAAACCACGCCAGAAAGGTAAAGGGGTCGGTGCTGGCGCGGATGCCATAGGCGTCATAGGTGGTATAGGTCGACACCGTCAGCCCGGTGATCACCGCCAACACCAGCGCCATCTTCAGGGTATCGCGCCCCACGGTCAGGTGACGCAGGTTATAGAGCGCCAACCCATAGATACCCGACAACAGAACCGCCACGCCCAGCCATTGCACCGCGTTGAACCGTTCGCCAAACAGCAGCCAGGCGCCAATGATCGCGAACAGCGGGCCGGTGCCGCGCACCACGGGGTAAACCACCGTATAGGCGCCGCGTTCATAGGCCATGGCCTGCATGTATTTGTAAAAACAGTGGATCACAAAGGTTATGGCAAAGATCATCCACATATGCGGCTCGGGCCAGGGCACAACGAACAGCACGAACGGCACCGCAATCAGCCCATAGGATATGTCGATCGCCCCGCGTGACAGCCACGGATCATGGTTGCCCTTTTGCAAAGCGCCGAAAATCGCGTGTAACAGCGCCGATCCCAGCGCCAGTGCCAGCGCAATCTGGTGACCCGCAGGCGTGCCTTCCAACGCGGTGAACCATTCGGTCATCCGCATACCCCGAAAACCGGCTGCATCAGTTCACGGTAGCAAACAAATCAGGACCATAGGCAAATTCCACCGAAACCCCGTCCAGCATTTGGGACAGCTTTTCGTCTGCCCGCAAAAGCCCAAGCCGCAAAACCGGATACCCCTTGCCCGCCATCAGACGCAGTAGCAAATCCCCCTTTGGATTGGGCAAATCCGAAACCAGTCGCTGCACCGCAGCCAGACCGTTGCGGTCCAGAACCCTGGACAGTTCATTGGCGATATAAAGCGTCGCCAGCGCGCGGAATTTTGCAATATCGCCATTCGGGATGTTCTTTTTCAGCACGGTAATGCCCAGCTCCGTCAGCGGGTTCTTGCGGGCGTCACCATTGCTGACCGCCAAGGTCAGATCGTCGATAATCAGCGGGAAAACCCCCATCTCGGGGTTTTGGGGGAAACCCTGAACCACACCATGCAATCGGCCCGACAATTTGGCGGTATTGCCATTGCGAAAACGGATCGAGGCATCTGTCAGATCCAGCACGCCGGTCTCCGGATCGAAAACAAACGCCAGACCGGCATCGAATGTGCGCCCTGATCTGGAATAGTCGGCCAGATAGGCCCATGCCGGATCACCGGCGGGTGCCTCAAGCACCGTCACCCCGCGCAATTCCAGCCGCAACTGTTCCGGCAACTTCCCGTCGGCAAGCGGTGACAAGCCGTTTCTGTTCCATTTGATCCGCTTGATGTCCAGCGTAATGCCGGCCTGTTGTGCAACCACCTGCACCGATTGGGCATCGCATTTTCCGACAACCTTGCGCGGGGTTGTGGCAGGCGTAATGTCAACTTTGGCCACTTTTGCCAGATTGTCCAACCCGCCGATACAGCTGGCATTGTCCATGCGCAGAATGGTTTGCGCCGCGCCGCTGGCCACTGTGGACAGAATGACAAAACCCGCCAAGGCCAGATGTCTCATTCCGGAATATGCCTTTTTCATCGCAATACCCTTTT
Source organism: Marinosulfonomonas sp. (assembly GCA_015494385.1). Lineage (GTDB taxonomy): Bacteria > Pseudomonadota > Alphaproteobacteria > Rhodobacterales > Rhodobacteraceae > Profundibacter. The sequence continues at coordinate 1,196 of WGBJ01000083.1, read as the reverse complement.
TTGTCCCCGACGGCAGTCTACATCATTCTTCCAGCCCTGTCAGGGCATGGGCGAATTCTTCGGGATCAAAAGCCGCCAGATCGTCGATCTGCTCCCCCACCCCGATCGCATGGATCGGCAGGCCGAATTTGTCGGCCAGCGCCACCAGCACCCCGCCCTTGGCCGTGCCATCCAGTTTGGTCATCACAAGGCCGGACACATTGGCCAGCTTTTGAAACACTTCAACCTGTGTCACCGCGTTCTGGCCTGTGGTCGCATCCAGCACCAGTAATGTGTTGTGCGGCGCGGTTTCGTCCTTTTTGCGGATCACGCGAACGATTTTCGACAGCTCTTCCATCAGATCGGCGCGGTTGTGCAAACGGCCTGCCGTGTCGATCATCAACAGGTCGGCCCCGTCCGCCTCGGCCTTGGTCATCGCATCAAAGGCAAGGCTGGCAGGATCGGACCCTTCGGGCGCGGTCAGCACCGGCACGCCGGCACGTTCGCCCCAGACCTGCAATTGCTCCACCGCGGCAGCGCGGAATGTATCACCCGCCGCGATCACCACGTTTTTGCCCGCCGCCTTGAACTGGCTGGCCAGCTTGCCGATGGTCGTGGTCTTGCCCGAGCCATTGACCCCGACCACCAGCACCACCTGCGGTTTTTTGGCATAAAGCGGCAGAGGTTTGGCAACCGGTTCCATGATGCGGGTGATTTCAGCGGCCAACAGGCGTTTGATTTCGTCCGTTGACAGTTTTTTACCAAACCGCCCTTCTGCCATGTTGGCAGTGACGCGCAGGGCCGTATCAACGCCCATATCGGCGGTGATCAACAATTCCTCGATCCGCTCCAGCATGTCGTCGTCCAGAACCCGCTTGATCACGGTTTTCTTGGCGGGTTTGCCTTCCTTGCGGCCCAACAGGCGTCCGATCAGGCCCGGCTTTTTGACCTCTTCCTGCGCCGGTTCGGTCGGGGTGCCCGCTGGCACTTCGGGTTCGGGTGAGGCAACGTCCTCAACCACGGCTGCGTCAAGCGCCCCGGCAATGGTTTCCTCAACCGCGTCCACCACTTCGGGCGCTGCCTCAGCGATCTCTTCAACAGGTTCAGGTTCCACAACCGGCTCTGGCTCTGTCGGAGTGCCCGCCGGCACCTCTGGCTCTGGCTCTGGCTCTGGCTCTGGCTCTGGCTCTGGCTCTGGCTCTGGCTCTGGCTCTGGC
>WGBJ01000082.1 GCA_015494385.1 Marinosulfonomonas sp. | reverse complement strand
CCTGATTTACTGGCAGGCAGGTGATTACGCCGGTATCGGACCGGGGGCGCATGGGCGGCTGACATTGGACGGGGTGCGCTATGCCACCGAATGTCCGAAATCACCGCAAATCTGGCTGGAGTCAGTTCTGAAAACCGGCAACGGTGAATTGCCACGGCATGCCCAGTGTCCGAATGAACGCGCCGATGAATATCTGATGATGGGCTTGCGGGTGACAGACGGGATTGACCTGTTGCGGTATGAAAAATTGGCTGGAAAAAGTATAAACTATAATAGTATCAATATGTTATCTGATTACGGCCTTGTTAACCTGCAAGACAGCCGCCTTATTGCTACCCCGCAGGGCCGCCCCGTTCTGAATGCCATCATCAAAGAACTGTTAACGGAGTAAGCGTATGAAACTGGTTTGGTTACTGCTTGGCCTTGCCTCGCTCGCATTGGGCATCATCGGTGCGTTTCTGCCACTGTTGCCTACGGTGCCGCTGGTGCTGCTTTCGGCCTTTTTCTTTTCCAAATCGTCCGACAGACTGCATGACTGGATGCTGGATCACGCTGTTTTCGGACCATGGATACGTGAATGGCGTGAAAACGGCGGGATGAGCAAGCGGGTCAAGATTTACGCCACCGCGTCAATCCTTGTCGCCTTTGCGATTCCGTTTATCATTGGCCTGAAGGCCTATATCATTGCCATTCAGGGCGTCGTTTTATCCGGTGTTCTGCTGTATATCTGGACACGTCCTACGTCGTAGCCGACAGCAGGCGGCACAAATCGTCCAGTTCCTCGAGCGTTTTATAGCTGATCGTCAGCTTGCCCGATTCCTTGCCCGGTTTGTGATCCACAGAAACTTTCATGCCCAGATTGGCAGACAAATCCCCCTCAAGCGCGCGGGTATCCGCATCTTTTGCCGGCTGCAATTTCACTTTTTCCGGACGGGTTTTCGGCCCCTTCGCCAACCGTTCGGTTTCGCGTACCGAAAGCCCCTGTTTCACCACCTGCCGCGCCAAAGCAACGGGGTTTTCTGTGGTGATCAACGCCCGTGCATGACCCGCTGTCAGCTTGCCGTCTTTCAGTAAATCCAGCACTTCTTTTGGCAGTTGCAACAGGCGCATCAGGTTGGCGATGTGACTGCGGCTTTTCCCCAAAGCGGCGGCCAGTTTTTCCTGCGTATGACCGAATTTATCCATCAACTGCTGATAACCCGCCGCCTCTTCCACAGGGTTCAGGTCGGCACGCTGGATATTCTCGATGATCGCGATTTCCAGCACTTCGGTATCGGTATAATCACGGATGATAACCGGCAGTTCGTGCAGCTTGGCCATCTGTGCGGCACGCCAGCGCCTCTCACCTGCGACAATCTCGTAACCATCTGATTTTACACGAACAATCAAGGGCTGAATAACGCCCTTTTCCTTAATCGAAGCGGCCAGATCATCCATATCCTGCGCCGGAAAATCGCGTCGGGGCTGATCCGGATTCGGGGCTATCTTTTCGATCGGAATAATCTGCTCGGCTCTGCTTGCTGAACCACCCTCAGACGCTGGCGCCGTATCTGCCGCCACATCCGACATCAGTGCCGAAAGCCCGCGCCCCAAACCACGCCGTTCATGTCTTTTACCAGCCATCTCAGCTTCCTTTTCTGCTTGGGGTTACGGTATTTTTCCGCGCCAGTTCATGCGCCAGTTCAACATAGGCCAGCGCGCCTTTTGATGTAGGATCATATTCAATCACCGGCATCCCGAATGACGGGGCTTCGGACACACGAACATTGCGCGGGATTATGGTTTTGAACACCAGTTCTCCCAGATTATCGCGCGCATCTTTTTCCACCTGCTGCGACAAACGATTGCGGCTGTCATACATCGTCAGCACAATCCCTTCGATCCGCAAATTTTCATTCGCGGTTTGCCGAACCTCGCGCACAGAAAGAACCAGTTGCGACAGACCTTCCAGCGCAAAAAACTCGCTTTGCAACGGCACCAGAACCGAATGGGCCGAAACCATCGCATTTACCGTCAAAAGGTTCAGGGAAGGGGGGCAGTCAATCAGGATAAAATCGAGGTCGAGCTTATCTATGTCCGATTGCCGCAATGCCTTGTGCAAAAGAAAACTGCGCTTCTCGTTCGACATCAGTTCAATGTCGGCCGAACTAAGATCCGTCGTTGCCGGAACGATCAACAAACCTTCAACTTCAGTTTCTTGCACAATATCTTGTAGTGACACATCGCCTATCAACAAGTCATAGGTGTTATAGTCGCGCTGTTCATTTTCAATTCCCAACCCGGTCGAGGCATTTCCCTGCGGATCCAGATCCACCAGAAGCACGTTAAAACCTTCGGCGGCCAATGCAGCCCCCAGATTGATCGTGGTCGTGGTTTTTCCGACTCCGCCTTTCTGGTTTGCGATTGCGATAATGCGTGGCCCCTTCGGGCGGGTCAGATCAGACACGCGATATGCCTCCAATTTTCAGAATTGCACCGGTAGGATTCGTTTTACTGGGGATTTCCTCCAGATCAAAGCGCCAATTCGCCTTTGCCTGGGCGATTTCCGCCTGAAATCTGTCTCCCTTGGGAAAAATAGCGGTGCCAGAAGGGCTTAGGTGCAGATTTGCAAATTCCAGCAATTTGTCCAAAGAGGCCAACGCACGGGCGGTTAGAATATCTGCGTCCAATGCCTTCGTCTCCTCGATTCTTGCTGTAATTACAATGGCATTTAGCCCAAGATCACGAATAACCGTACGCAAGAAAGTACATTTCCTTAGATCGCTTTCAACCAGTGTAAACCGGGTTTCCGGCGAATCCTGTTTTGCCATAGCCGCCAAAACCAATGCTGGAAAACCGCCACCGCTGCCCAGATCAGCCCAATGGCAGGGGTTATCGGGCTGAAATTGGTAAATCTGCGCCGAATCGTGGAAATGACGCTGCCAAAGGGAATCAATCGTGCTTTTTGATACCAGATTAATTGCAGGATTCCATTTTCTTAGCAAAGCGGCGTAATCATCCAGTAGGGCCATTGTTTCACGTGAAACATTGAATTCGGCCTGAAAGGCATCACGGTAATCCATATGCGTCAGGCCTTTTTCTTTCTGTTCGTTTGTTTCAGCACTGCCAGAATCAGTGTCAGCGCCGCTGGTGTCATGCCATCAATGCGTCCGGCTTGTCCCAAAGTTGCTGGGCGTACCGTTTTCAGTTTTGATTGCAATTCGTTTGATAGCCCGACTACAGCCGAATAATCGAAATCCTGCGGGATGTTATGCGCTTCATCACGCTTGATCGCTTCAACGTCTTTTCCCTGCCGCACAATGTAGTGCGCGTAGGTAGCCTGTCGTTTGATTTGTTCGCCAATCCCGGACGGCACCGTTTTCAGTTCTGGCCGCATTTTCACCAGATCAGGGAAATTTACATCCTGAAAGGCCAGCAAGGCATAACCATCACGCCGTTTTCCATCCTGATTGATTTTAACCCCTTGCGCTGCAACCTCTTTGGGTGTGAACGTCATATTCTTGAGGCTTGAAAGGGCTGAATTCATTGCGTTCATCTTGTTTTCAAATGCTTTTTTACGGATTTCACCAACACATCCCACCTCTAACCCTTTGGGGGTAAGGCGCTGATCCGCATTGTCGGCCCGCAAAGAAAGCCGAAATTCGGCGCGGGATGTAAACATGCGGTAAGGCTCGGACACGCCGCGTGTGATCAGGTCATCAACCATCACGCCAATATAGGAATCCGAGCGGCTGAACAGCACCGGTTCGCCATCACTCGCATTGCGCGCAGCATTCAGACCCGCAACCAATCCTTGCGCCGCTGCTTCCTCATATCCTGTGGTTCCATTGATCTGACCCGCTAGATATAGTCCTGGCACGTTCTTCACTTCCAAAGTCTGACCAAGGGCGCGGGGATCAATATAGTCATATTCAATCGCATAACCCGGTTGCAGGATCTTTGTATTCTCAAGACCGAAAATGGAGTGGACGTAATCCTCCTGCACGGATTCAGGCAAAGAGGTTGAAATTCCGTTCGGATAGATCGTGTGATCGTCCAGCCCTTCTGGTTCCAGAAAGATCTGGTGCGAGGTTTTATCGGCAAAACGCACGATTTTATCTTCGATCGAGGGGCAATAGCGGGGGCCGACGCCATCGATCCTCCCGCCATACATCGCTGATTTTTCGAGGTTTTCACGGATTATGTCGTGTGTGGCCTCGTTCGTGTGCGTGATTCCGCAGGAAACCTGCCGCACAGCCGGCCCTTTCGATAGAAAGGAAAACATCACCGGATCATCGTCGCCCGGCTGGCTTTCCAGAATATCCCAGTTGATCGTGCGTCCATCCAGACGGGGCGGGGTGCCGGTTTTCAGCCGGCCAAGCGCAAGGTCAAAGCTGTCCAGACGCTCGGCCAGCTTAATAGATGGCTTGTCGCCCATACGTCCGCCAGGGTGGGAAACGTCACCAATATGGATCACACCACGCAGGAAGGTGCCGGTGGTCAGAATAACAGACGGTGCAGTGATTTCAGACCCATCGGCAAGGGAAACACCTGAAATAACGGCATTATTCATCAAAAGGTCTGTAACTTCACCTTCAATGACATGCAGGTTTTCTTGCGCTTCAATCTCGGCCAGCATTGTTTGGCGATAGATTTTCCTGTCTGCTTGCGCACGGGGGCCTTGGACGGCGGGGCCTTTGCGACGGTTCAACAGACGAAACTGGATGCCAGACTTGTCAGCCACACGACCCATCACGCCACCCAGCGCGTCAATTTCGCGGACGAGGTGGCCTTTGCCCAAACCGCCAATCGCGGGGTTACAGGACATCACGCCGATACCGGATTTTGACAGGGTGATCAGCGCCGTTCGCGCGCCCATACGGGCCGCGGCGTGGGCGGCATCACTGCCTGCATGGCCTCCGCCAACGACGATTACGTCAAAATCTCGATGTTTCACGTGAAACAATCCTTATTTACCCAAGCAAAAACTGGCGAATAT
>WGBJ01000081.1 GCA_015494385.1 Marinosulfonomonas sp. | reverse complement strand
GGCGTTGAACACCACGCGGGAAACGGGGGTGTCTTTCTTGATCGACTTGCGCTTGCGCAGCGCCTCTTCCAGATGCCAGCTGATCGCCTCTCCCTCGCGGTCGGGGTCGGTCGCAAGGATCAGTTCGTTGTCGTCTTTCAGGGCGTCGGCGATGGCTTTGACGTGCTTGCGGGAATCATATCCGATTTCCCATTTCATTGCGAAATCGTGTTCCGTATCGACCGATCCGTCCTTTGGCGGCAGATCGCGAACATGTCCATACGAGGCCAGAACGGTATAGTCATCCCCCAAGTATTTATTGATGGTTTTGGCCTTGGCTGGGGATTCGACAACGACGACGGGCATGTAATTCCTCTCGACTCAAGCAACAGAGCTAATGGCGGGGCAAAAGAGGGGGGATCGGATCAAATGTCAATGGGGCATGAAATCTGTTGTTCGGGGTAGCGGGTATATCGGGCTTCTCTTTTGTGGAAATATCCCCGCCGGAGGCAAGAAAACGTTTAATGCCTCCGGCGGGGATATTTAGGCGAAAAAGAAACAGGGCCTAATGTGCCAATGACAGCAGCCCGCCGGGTGCGCGGATGATTTTGCCGTCCAGTTCAAGGTTCAGCAATTCGGGCGCGACCTTTTGACTGGGCAGTTCCAGATCGCGGATCAACTGGTCCTCGGCCACGGGGCTGGGGCCAAGCCGCGACAGGATTTCATTGTGCAGTTTCGAGGTGTCGCGCAGGCTGCGTTCGGGTTTGGGGGGCTGTTGTGGCACAGGTTCCGGTTGGGCAACCTGCTCTTTGCAGATTGCCTCGATCACATCTTCGGCGGATCGCACCAGTGTTGCCCCGTCCCGCAGCAGCGCATTACAGCCAAACGCGCGGGCATCGAACGGGTGGCCCGGCACCGCCAGCACATCGCGCCCCTGATCCAGAGCGTTTTTGGCGGTGATCAGGCTGCCGGACCGTGCGGCGGCCTCGACCACCACAACGGCGCGGGCAATGCCGGAAATAATCCGGTTGCGGCGCGGGAAATGGCGGGCTTGTGGCTGGGTGCCGATGGCGATTTCCGACAGGCGCAGGCCGGTTTTGGCGATGTCATCGGCAAGGGCGGCGTTTTCGCGGGGGTATATCACGTCAACCCCGCCAGCCTGCACCGCGATGGTGCCACCCTCTAGCGCGGCCAGATGCGCGGCGGTGTCGATGCCGCGGGCAAGGCCGGAAACCACGACGAACCCGGCGTCGGTCAGCCCTTCGGCCAGTTTGCGGGCCATACGGGTGCCCAATGACGATGCGTTGCGTGCCCCGACCATCGCCACCATCGGGCGGGCCATCAGGGCGGTGTCGCCGATGCACCACAGCAGCGGTGGCGGATCGGGGATGTCGGTCAGGGCGGCGGGATAGGCCGTGTCGCCAAAGCAGACCATCGTTGCGCCCGCCGCTTTGGCGGCTTTTATTTCGGCGACGGCCACGCCTTTGGGGCAAACAGTATATTCCTGCACCCCGGCCGCACGGGCAATTTCCGGCAGGGCGGCCAGCGATTTCTGCGCCGATCCGTGTTCGCGCATCAGCCGGAAGAACGTCGAAACACCGACCCTGCGCGATCGCAACAGACGGAGCCACGCCAGCCGGTCATCATCCCCTTTGGGTGGGGTGAGGGTGGTGTGAGAAGAGAATAAATCCTCGGCCATGGTCGCTCCGTCTATATGCGCGACTCACTATGGGCGAAGATGGTTAACGGATGGTTTACAGCGCCTTTTGCAGAATCCGGCAGGGCAGCAGGTAGGGGCCTTCAGACGTATCCAGCGGCACATCGGACACTGTATCCCCATCCCAGCCGTTACGCTGGTAAAACGTGATGGCGCGGGGGTTCTGGGGGATCACCCAAAGCTGGCCGATTTTGACTCCGCTGTCTTTCAATCGCTTCTCGCCCGCCTGCATCAGGGCATCCGCCGTGCCGGAACCACGGGCCGCAGGCGAAACATAAAATTGATAGATTTCATCCCCCTTGACCGTGCAAAACCCGACCGGCGCGCCAACGGGGCCAACTACATCGGTATTTTCCAGCATGTCCTCCAGACGAATACGCAGGCTGTCGCGACTGCGCAACGCCTTGAGTTCATCGGGAACATGCGCGGCGTGGGCCTCGTGCCAACCCGCGTGCCAGATATCGGCAAGGGCATCCAGATCATCGGCAACGGCGGGGCGGGTATCTGGCATATCGGGAACCTCGAGCGCGGATTTGATCCGTTGTTTTACCTCGCGCACCACGCGGTTGCCATCCTGAATGATGCCGTCCGACACCATGCGGGAATGCAGGGTCTGGGCCATGTCCTCGGACACGTTCAGCACGGATTTCAGCATCGTCGGGGTGCAGGTCTTGTGCATCGCCATCAGGTAACTGGCCCATGAGGACGCGCCTGTGGATACGGCGATCGGGGCGGCCACGGGGGCGCTGGCGGCGGCGGAAACGGCACTGGCGGGCAGTGCTGGGGCAGCAAAAAGCGCGGCAAGGCGGGTGGTAAACTGTCGTCTGTTCATGGGGCGTATATAGGG
>WGBJ01000080.1 GCA_015494385.1 Marinosulfonomonas sp. | reverse complement strand
GCGGGAATTCTGGCAGTGTCGGGTCCGGCGGGCTGTTTGCTGATTGTGAAAAACTATACTGGCGATCGGCTGAATTTCGGGCTGGCAGCGGAACGGGCGCGGGCCTATGGCATCAAGGTGTCGATGGTGATCGTGGATGATGATATCGCACTGCCCGATCTGCCACAGGCGCGCGGAGTGGCGGGCACTTTGTTCGTGCATAAAATCGCAGGTGCACTGGCCGAAGCGGTGGCGGATCTGGACACGGTCACTGCCGCCGCCAAACGGGTGATCGGCAATGTGGCCAGCCTTGGCATGTCGCTGGACACCTGCACGGTCCCCGGATCCCCCAAAGAAGCAAGGATTGACGAGGGCAAGGCCGAACTGGGCCTTGGCATCCACGGTGAATCCGGTGTCGAACTGGTCGATTTCAGCACCGCCGCCAATGCGATTGCCATTGTATTGGAACGGTTGAAACCCTTTGCGGGGGACGGCCCCAAGGTGGCAATGCTGAACAATCTGGGCGGGGCAACCCCGCTGGAAATGGCCGTGCTGGCCGAGGAAATGGCCAAATCCGATACCATCCCCGACATCCGCTATCTGGTTGGACCGGCGGCGATGATGACCTCGCTGGATATGCGCGGGTTTTCGGTGTCGGTGCTGCCGGTGAATGATCAGGAACTGGCACTGTTACAGGAACCGGTCGATATGCGCGACTGGCCCTGCTGTTGTGCGCTGAATGCGCCGGATGTGTTGCCCATTCCGGACGGGCTGACACCGATCAAACCGATCCCGTCTTCTGACGCGCAAATGGGGGCCTTTATCACCCGTTGTTGTGATGTGTTCCTAGAGGCCGAAGCCGATCTGAACGCGCTGGATGCGCAATCGGGCGATGGCGATACAGGGTCCACCCTTGCTGGCGCCGCAAGGGCGTTGAAAGGGGTGTTGGACCAACTGCCACTGGCGGATTCCACCCAGTTGTATCGGGCCATCGCGCTGGAACTTAGCCAGACGATGGGCGGGTCATCCGGTGTGTTGCTGGCGATCTTTTTCTCGGCGGCAGGGGACGCGGCCTCAAGCGGCAAGAACCATGTCGAGGCGCTGAAAGCGGGCCTTGCGCGGGTTCAGGAAGTGGGCGGCGCCCATCTGGGGGATCGCACCATGATCGACGCCCTTGCGCCCGCGCTTGACGCCTTGCCAAACGGCTTTGCCGCCGCTGCCGCTGCCGCGCGCAAAGGCGCGGATCATACGGCGCAGATCGTCAAGGCCAAGGCAGGACGCGCCAGTTATATTTCCGAGGACCGGCTAAGTGGCCACAATGATCCGGGCGCCGAAGCGGTGGCGCGGTTGTTTGAGAAGTTGAGCCAAGCCTGACACACACAGGATTACGGGCCACCCTGTAAAAAGGGTGGCCCGTTTTTTATGGCCTAGCGCGCCAGTTGATAGGGGATATACAAGGCCAAATCCTGCCAGAACCACAGCAACACCGCCGTGGCCAACATGATCCCCGCAAAGGGCAGCGCCCCTTTGGCAACCTCTTGCAAACTGACCTTGCCCACCGCCTGAATGACAAACAGGTTCATCCCCACAGGCGGGGTGATCAGCGCGGTTTCGATCAGCACCACAAAGAAGATGCCGAACCAGATCGGGTCGATGTTCATGTTGAATACCGCCGGCAGCAACACCGGCACCATAATCAGCAGCATCGACAGGCTCTCCAGGAAAAATCCCATGATCAGCAACACCACCCCGGCCGCCAGAATAAACAGGTTCGGATTGCTGATATTCATGGTCAGAAGCTGGCTGATGGATTGCGGGATCAGGTAAAGGGTGATGGCAAAGGAAAACACCTTGGCCCCCGCCACGATCAGCAGGATCATCACGGTGGTGCGCAATGCCCCCTCGACCGCCTGTTTCATCAGGCCGAAATTCATCCGCCCCATGGCAAAGGTGATGATGATGGCAAACACAAACCCCAGCCCCGCGCTTTCGGACGGGGTGGCGATACCGGCATAGATTGAACCGACAATGGTTATGGCCAGCAAAACCGTGGGAAAGGCCATCATCGTGGCGCGGGTCCGTTCGGCCCATGTGGCCTTGGGGATCGGGGTATAGGCGCCGGTCAGTTTGGCAAACAGGATGCCGTAAACGATAAACGCGGTGGCCAGAAACAGCCCCGGTCCGATCCCTGCCAGAAACAGTTTCGGGATCGAGGTTTCCGAAACCACCCCGTAAATGATCAGCGGGATCGAGGGTGGGATCAGAATGCCCAATGTGCCACCCGCTGCCAGCATCCCCATCACAAAGGACCGGTCATAGCCGCGTTTGGTCATTTCGGGGATGGCCACGGTGCCGATGGTGGCCGCTGTGGCCACGCTCGAGCCGGAAATGGCGGAAAACAGGGTGCAGCTAAGGATGGTCGCAACCCCCAGCCCGCCGGGCCAATGCCCGACCCAGCTTTGCACCGCTGCATAGAGATCACGCCCAACACCGCCTTTCAGCAGGATGTTGGACATCAGCAAAAACATCGGGATTGCCAGCAATTCGAAACTGTCCATCGAACCGTGCAGCCGTTGGGGCACCGCCACCAGCGGCATCCCCTTGAGGGCCAGCAGGATCACCCCCAGGCCCCCCAGTGCAAAGGCAACCGGCGTGCGCAGCATCAGGATCGCCAGCAGGGCCGTGAGTATGAAAAACGCCTCCATCAGTGGGCCCCTTCCAGTATATCATCGGCAGGGATGTCTTCGGCCCAGACGCGGTACAGTTCGACCAGACCTTGCAATATCAACAACAGGCTTCCGACCCAGACCGGCGCATGGGTCAGCCATTTTGGCGGGGCCAGATAGGTGTCGGTGGTGTGTCCGGCAAGGGTTGATTTCAGCCACAGTTCAAACCCGTAATACATGGCCACCCCGGCGAAGAGAAACATCATTGCAAGGGCGAATGTTTCGGCCAGCCGGCGGCGCAATGTGGTGGGATCGGACAGGATTACCTCGATTGTTACCATCTCGCGGTGTTTCAACACATAGGAGGCCGCCAGATAGACCACCCAGACCTGTAAAATCCGGCTGACTTCATCGACCCAGATTGTCGGGGCGGTGAAGACATAGCGCATCACAACCTCGTAAGTGATGAAAAAGCCGATTAGAAACAGGCTCCAGGCGGACAGAAATCCGGCGATTTCCGACGCACCGTCAATCAGGCGGATTGCCCTGCGCAATAGGGGGGGCATGGGGTGGCTCCTGACATTTATTGGAATAGGAAAGGGCGCGTCGGACATATGCCGACACGCCCGATTTGGCCTTGGTTATTTGGCAGCAGCGCGCACCGCGTCAACAGCGGCTTTGCCCACGTCGCCTGTTTCCTCGATGAAACGGTCCACGATGCCCGAGGTGGCTTTGACCCACTCGGCCCGCTGTTCGGGTGTCAGTTCGACAACGTTCATTTTGCTGGAAACCTCGGTCACGGCCTCGGATTCCTGTGCATAGATCGAATCCCGCAGCGAGGCTTCGACTTCACGCGCGGCGGCGTCGATGATGGCCTTGTGCTCATCCGACAACCCCTCATAGACGTCGTTGTTGATCACGGCGACGAATTCGATTGCGCTGTCGAATGTCAGGGTCATGTTGTCCATCACTTCATACAGTTTGCGCGATTTTACCGCAGACGCACCGGTCATGCCCACATCAACAGCACCCTGCTGATAGGCCAGAAACTGTTTTGAGCCGGACATCAATGTGGGTGCGCCACCCAATGCCTCGACTGTCCAGCCCTGAATTTTGCCATAGGTGCGGACTTTTTTGCCGGCCAGATCGGTGGGCAGCACGATCGGCGTCCCTTTGCTCAGATAGATATTGCGGCCAAAGGCCTGCCACCACAAAATCCGGTTGTTGGTTTCTTTCAGGATTGCGCTGTCCAGCGTGGTGCGCATGGCCGAGTCAGGGGCAACCGCCGCCCGCAGATGGGCTTCGTCCTGAAAGATGAAGGGGATCGCAACCACATCCACAGCCGGAACCGAGCCGGTAAAGCGGCCCAGAAATGCCGAACCCGCATCAACAGCGCCAGAGCCGACCGCGCCGGGAACCTCTTTGTCCTTGAACAATTGTGCCGAGGGGAACAGCTGGATTTTCAAATCACCACCGGATTTTTCCTCGATGAGACGGCCGAATTCCAGCCAGTTCTGGCCCAGTGAATGGGTTTCCGGCAATTGCAGCGACACGCGCAGCACGGTTTCAGCCGCGGCGATGGATGCGGATGCCGCGATGGCAACCGCGGCAACAGATCCTAAAATCCAGTTTTTCATATTTATCTCTCCCTTTGGGCCCTCTGTCGGGGCGTTCGTTTTCTTACCGGCGCGGGAACGCTGTTTTTCAAGCGCCGGACAGGCAACCTCTACTTTCGTCAGTCTATCCTGACTTTTGGCAAGGTAACGCAAACTTTTGATAAATCAACCGCCAACCGGCCCGCTGAGGGGGAGGGCGGGTTTGCCTAGGTCACATACTCATAAAGAGGATTCCCATAGCGGACGAGTTGTGATTCACTTTCTGCACAGAGCAGGAGGTGAACATGGCACGTTTCGATCTGACGGATTTCGAGTGGTCTGTGATCCAACCCTTGCTTCCGACCAAGGTGCGCGGG
>WGBJ01000079.1 GCA_015494385.1 Marinosulfonomonas sp. | reverse complement strand
GGCGTTTGTCTGGGCGATGACGGGGCTTTTGCCGGTATGTCGGCGGGCAGCGTGTTTGTCGATCACACCACGGTTTCGTCCAAGGTGACGCGCGAGCTGTATGCCGCGGCCAAGGATTTGGGGATCAGTTTCGTGGATGCGCCGATCTCCGGCGGGCAGGCCGGTGCGGAAAACGGTATCCTGTCGGTCATGTGCGGCGGCGATGAAGATGCCTACGCGCGTGCCGAGCCGGTGATTGACGCCTATGCCCGCACTTGTCGTCGTTTGGGCGAAAGCGGATCGGGGCAGTTGACCAAGATGGTGAACCAGATCTGCATCGCCGGACTGGTGCAAGGGCTGGCCGAGGGGCTGCATTTTGCCGAAAAGGCGGGCCTTGACGGGCGTGCGGTGGTGGATGTGATCAGCGGCGGGGCGGCGGGTAGCTGGCAGATGCTGAACCGCTATGAAACCATGATTGACGATGAATTCGAACATGGCTTTGCCGTGGACTGGATGCGCAAGGATCTGGGGATTTGTCTGGATACGGCTGATGAAAACGGGGCGAGCCTGCCTGTCACAGCGCTTGTGGACCAGTTTTACAAGGACGTTCAGAAACTGGGCGGGGCACGATGGGATACGTCAAGCCTGATCAAACGATTGCGGGCGATGGGTTAGCAAAAATATAGCAATATCAACCCATTAACAATGCTACTTAATGCACATAAAAAGAACCACTAAACCGGTTTAGTGGTTCTTTTTCTATCTGTGTTCTATACCGCTGATATAGCAGGAAAAACTATAAAGTATTTCGACTTAAACTTGCATCACCCTGATCCCCGAACGCATTTGCTGACGCAAACACTGCCTCGGGGATAAGGATGATACTCTGTTTCAAAGAAAAGTCGAAACGCTATAGATCAGCCTATGGAATGATCCGCGTATACTTGGTGCCTTCCAGCGTCGCACCGACCATCAGACCGGCCTGACCAAAGATCACAGCCACAACCGGCGCAAGCGCCACCGTGGTTTCGGTGCTGACGTTGCCGCCATTGTCATTCAGTGCATATTCCAGATCGGCACCGGCAGCCCAGCCGGGCGAGCGGCGGAAATCGCTCAGAGCTTCGTCTGTCATGAAATACAGCACATGCGAAAATTGCTGTGCGCCGATTTGCAGGCCAATGCTGGCGGCCGCGGCGGAATAGTAATCAACCGTCACGCCATTCACCCGCAAGGCACCACGGCCGTAAGAACCACCCAGGCCAAAGCCCGCTTTGGTGATCAGCGGCATGACAAGCATGCCAACAGCCTTGTTTTCAAGCTCCAGTGTGGCGGGATAGCGCTGGTGCATCTGGTTCAGCATCGCATCTACGCGCGCGTCGATTTTGGCGGCGCCGTTGCTGCCAACACCATTGCCGCATGCCGCTGTCGTGCTTGCCAATGCGCCTGTTACAAAAAGTCGACGGGAAAGTCTGCTCATGGGTTATACCCCTTTGTGTTTGTGCCTGTGTCTACCTGACTATGTCGACCTTATCTGGCCGATCCTTATGCAACTATAAAGGATCATGTCAGGGGTGTCATCCTCTGGTTTCAACTTTCGGCAGGTCTTTGCGTAAATTTCAGACGTTCAGCGCCCGCGCCACACGCGGTGCAAAATAGGTCAACACCCCGTCACAACCCGCACGACGAAACGCCATCAGACTTTCCAGCATCACCGCATCGCCATCGATCCAGCCATTACCGGCCGCGGCCATGATCATCGCGTATTCGCCCGACACCTGATAGGCAAAGGTCGGCACAGCGAATTCGGTCTTTACCCGCCGGCAAATGTCCAGATAGGGCAGGCCGGGTTTGACCATCACCATATCTGCTCCCTCAACCAGATCACGTTCCACCAGACGCATAGCCTCGTCCGAATTGGCGGGGTTCATCTGATAGGTTTTCTTGTCCCCCTTCAGGGCGCCGGATGCACCTACAGCATCACGGAACGGGCCATAAAAGGCGCTGGCATATTTGGCGGAATAGGACAGGATCGACACATCCTTGTGCCCCTCGGCCTCCAGTGCGGTGCGCATCGCGCCGATGCGCCCGTCCATCATATCGCTTGGCCCCAGAATATCGGCGCCTGCCTTGGCCTGTGCCAGTGCCATTTTCACCAGTGCATCCACCGTTTCGTCATTCAGGATCACACCATCTTTGACAATTCCGTCATGGCCCTGCGCATTATAGGGGTCCAGCGCGATGTCGGTCATAACGGCCACATCGGGCACAGCATCCTTAACGGCGGCAATAGCGCGATTGGACAGGTTGTCGGCGCTCCAGGCCTCGCGGCAACAATCGGTTTTCAGGGCCGGATCGGTGTAGGGAAAGAGACAGATCGCCGGAATGCCCAGATCGGCCGCCTCGCGCGCGGCTTCGACAATCAGGTCGATCGACCGCCGCTCGACTCCGGGCATCGAGGCCACGGGCTGTCGCTCGCCATTGCCTTCAATCACAAACATCGGCCAGATCAGATCATTCACCGACAGGGTATTTTCCTGACACAGCGCCCGAATAGAGGCGGACCGGCGGGTGCGCCGAAGGCGCGTGGCGGGAAAGGGGGCGAGGTTATGACGCATTAATAACTCTTTCGTGTTGTTCCTTTACTGGTTACATGGATTTTCCGGTATCTCAAGGGTAGGAATTGGCACAGGCCGGGGATAATGTCGGCCAAAAGCGCACAAACAAGGAAATGACCGTGAATTGGTATGAATTGGTATTCGAGGTGATCGACATGCGGTCGTTCTCCAACCTCTGGTACTGGATTGCCCTTGCGGTGGTCTGGTCCACCACCAGCCACTGGGTGCTGGGGGTGCCATACGATATGGTGCTGCGGGCGCGGCGCCACGGCGGGCAGGCGCAGCAGGATCTTGAAGATATGGTGCGCATCACAACCAACAGGTTGCTGTATATCCTCAAGATGACCGGACCGGTGCTGTTGGCGTTCGTCTGTTTTGTTCTGGTCTCTTTGGGGATCATGGCGTTTTACTACAATATCGAAATCGCACAGGCACTGTTTTTGCTGGCCTTCCCGATGAGCATTGTTGGCGGTCTGTCTTTTCGTACGGCTGCGCGAATTGTCAGGGAAATGATCCGTGGCGAAGCCTTGCAAAAAACATTGGCCACACACAGGGCCGTCACGCAAGGCATTGGAATGCTTTCTATTTTTGTAACAGCCATGTACGGGATGTATCAAAACATGTCGCTAGGGGCCTTGGGGCAATAATCGTTAACCACTGGACAAACCGATATGGCACAGCCTGACCACATAACCCTTGGCGGGGCGCCCGAAGGGTTTGATGCGCATCTTTTGGCGCAGGAATTGCTGCGCGCGGGAGGTCCCGTGGTGCATATCGCCCGTGATGACAAACGGCTGGTGGCGATGCAGTCGGCGCTGCGCTTTTATGCGCCCGATGCGGTGGTTTTGACCTTCCCGTCATGGGATTGCCTGCCGTTTGACCGCACATCCCCCAACCCCGATGTATCCGCCGCCCGCATGGCCACGCTGGCCGGTCTGGCCCACGGTATGCCCGCGCCCTTTATCCTGCTAACCACGCTGAATGCTGCCACCCAGCGGGTGCCGGCCCGCGCGGTGCTGAAACAATCCGCCTTTCGCGCCCGTGTGGGGGAACGGATCGACGAAAAGGCCCTGCGTGCGTTTTTAACCCGCATGGGCTTTTCGCAAACTCCGACCGTGATGGAGCCGGGCGATTACGCCGTGCGCGGGGGAATCATCGACATTTACCCGCCGCTGTCGGCAGGCGGGCAGGGTGGCCCTGTGCGGCTGGACCTGTTTGGCGATGTGCTGGATGGGGCGCGCCACTTTGACCCCGCTACCCAGCGCACCACCGAAAAGCTAAGCGAAATTGAACTCGCGCCAGTGTCCGAGATCATTCTGGACGAAGCCGCCGTCACCCGATTTCGCCAGAACTACCGCATCGAATTCGGCGCGGCAGGGCTGGATGATCCTTTGTATGAAGCGATCAGCGCGGGGCGCAAACATCAGGGGGCTGAACACTGGCTACCGTTCTTCCATGAAACGCTGGAAACGCTGTTTGATTACCTGCCCAATGCCTCGATCATGCTGGACGATCAAACCACCGCCGCCCGTCTGGCCCGTTGGGAGGCGATCGAAGATCAATACGACACCCGCAAAGCGGCGATGGCGGCAAAGAACCGGATGGATTCGGTGTACAAACCCTGCCCGCCGCAGTTGCTGTATCTGAACGATACCGATTGGGACGCGGCAATCGCGGGCCATCGGGTGATCCAGCTGAACCCGCTACCGCAAAGCCCCGGACCGGGGGTTCTGGACGCGGGCGGGCGGATCGGGCGCAATTTCTCGGCCGAGCGCCAACAGCAGGATGTCAATCTGTTCAAAGCTTTATCGGATCATATTGATGCACAAAAACCCAAGGGGCCGGTGGTTGTTGCCAGCTATTCCGAAGGGGCGCGGGAACGTCTTTCCGGCCTGCTTGAGGACGAAGGCCAGATCGGGCTGCGGCAGATCCGCGATATCCGCGAGGTCAAGGATGGCGTTAACCTTGTGGTCTGGGCGCTGGAACACGGGTTCACCGGCAATGATGTGACGGTGATTTCCGAACAGGATGTGCTGGGCGACCGGTTGATCCGCGCCCCCCGACGC
>WGBJ01000078.1 GCA_015494385.1 Marinosulfonomonas sp. | reverse complement strand
GTGCGGCGCACGGGGCCAGCAGCGGATTGGCCAAAGCCCTGATATTCCAGCGCGATTTTACTCCGCATAAGGTGGTGCATCAGGCCGACTGGCTGGCGGGAAACCTGTGCGGTATCTATTCCAGCGATGACAACAACGCGCTGAAAACCGGATATGATCCGGTGGCCGGTTGCTGGCCCGACTGGATGGCCAATACCGGTCTGGATATGGCGCTGTTGCCCGTTGTGAACCAGCCCGGCACGCCGGTGGCCCGCCTGCTGCCTGCCATTGCCGCGGAATTCGGCCTGCCCGAAACCGTGCAGATCGTGGCGGGCACCACGGATGGCTGCGCGTCGTTTCTGGCCACGGGGGCCGAGGAGGTGGGCGATGGCGTAACGGCACTGGGCACCACGCTGACACTGAAAATCCTGTCGGATGTGCCGGTATTTGATCCGGCCAGCGGAGTTTACAGTCACCACATTCTGGGCAAATGGCTGGCCGGTGGCGCATCAAACACCGGCGGCAATGTTTTGGCATCGCATTTCACCAATGAAGAACTTGCGGAACTTTCAAACCGCATCGATCCAACACAGGACAGCGGGCTGGATTACTATCCCCTGACCAAACCCGGCGAACGGTTTCCTGTCGCTGATCCTGACCGCCCCCCCGTGATGACACCCGTGCCGGATGACCGCGCCTTGTTCCTGCAAGGCATCCTTGAAGGTATCGCCGCCATCGAGGCCCGTGGCTATGCCCGCCTTGCCGAATTGGGCGCACCGAAACTGCGCTGTTTGCGCACGGTCGGCGGCGGGGCGAACAACCCTGTCTGGAGCCGCATCCGCAACCGTTATCTGAACACCGATATGCAACCCCCCGCCCATAATCAGGCCGCCTATGGCGCGGCGCGGCTGGCACGTTACGGGGTGGGAAGATGAGACCACCGCTGTCCGTTTTCGCAATTGAAGAACAGGAGGTCGGAGCATGCCCTTTACCCTGTCGCTAAATACAAACCCATTGGTGAACCGCTTTGCCGAGCCTGACGACCTGATCGACACCATCGCGCACGACATAAAGCTGCGGGATGTGCAACTGACGCATGAATTCATCAACCCCAGCTGGCCTGCGCAATTGATCCGCCGGATGACACGGCAGATGCAGGCGGCCTGTGCCCGGACCGGCGTGCGGATTACCTCGGGGATGACGGGGCCTTACGGGCGGTTGAACCATTTTGGCCATCCGGACCGCGACGTGCGGCGCTACTATGTCGACTGGTTCAAAACCTTTGCCGATATTGTTGGCGATCTGGGCGCGCGCACCGTGGGGACGCAGTTTGCCATCTTTACCCTGAAGGATTTTGACGATCTGCAACGCCGCGAGGAACTGATCGACATCGCGCTGGATTGCTGGGCCGAAGTGGCCGAACACGCCAAGGCGGCGGGGCTGCAATTCCTGTTCTGGGAACCCATGTCGGTGGGCCGCGAATTTGGCGAAACCATCGACGGGGCGCTGGCCCTGCAGGAACGGATTACGGCCCGCAATATGGCGATCCCGATGTGGATGATGGCCGATATTGACCACGGTGATGTCACCAGCCCGAACCCCGATGATTACGACCCCTACGCATGGGCGCGCGCGGTGCCGAAATATTCGCCGATTATCCATATCAAGCAATCCCTGATGGACAAGGGCGGCCACCGCCCCTTCATCGCCGAATTCAACAAGGTGGGTAAAATTCAGCCTGACCCTCTGCTGGCCGCAATCCGGCAGGGCGGTGGAACCGACAACGAAATCTGTCTGGAACTGTCGTTCAAGGAACGCGAACCGAATGACCGTCAGGTGGTGCCGCATATCGCGGAATCCGTGGCCTTCTGGGCGCCGCATATCGACACCGGCGCGGACGATCTGAACATATAGGGAGAGATACAATGGGCACTGCGGAATTCTGGATCGGCACCAGTTGGAAGATGAACAAAACCCTGCCCGAGGCGCTGGAATTTGCCAATGCGCTGGCGGCAGCCGATAGCGGCGCGGATCCCCGCATCCAGCGCTTTGTCGTGCCCCCGTTTACCGCCACACGGCAGGTCAAGGAGGTGCTGGCGGGAACCTCGGTCAAGGTGGGTGCGCAGAATATGCACTGGGAGGACGCAGGTGCATGGACCGGCGAAATCTCGGCACCGATGCTGACCGATTGCGGGCTGGATCTGGTTGAACTGGGTCATTCGGAACGCCGCGCGCATTTCGGCGAAACCGATGAAACGGTGGGGCTGAAGGTTGAATCCGCGGTGCGGCACGGGTTGATCCCGTTGATCTGCATCGGCGAAACCCGCGCGCAACGCGATGCGGGGCAGGCGGATGCGGTGCTGGCGGCGCAGGTTTCCGGCGCATTGGGCCAGCTGAGCGGTGATCAGAAATCCGCAACCGTTTTGCTGGCCTATGAACCCGTCTGGGCAATTGGCGCGGGCGGCACCCCTGCCAGCTCGGACTATGCCGACGAACGCCACGCCAAAATCATTGAACAGGCCAGCGACATTCTGGGCCAGCGCACCCTGTGCCTGTACGGCGGCAGCGTGAACGCGGGCAACTGCGAAGAATTGATCCAGCGCC
>WGBJ01000077.1 GCA_015494385.1 Marinosulfonomonas sp. | reverse complement strand
ATATTTTCCTGCGCCTTGTCGATGGTCGCCAGCCGTTCTTGCAATTCGGTCAGGCTGCGGGTGGTTTTCACCGATGATCCATACAGCGATTCCTGCATGTTGGCCTGCACCTCGGCCAGCCGTTGTTCCAGCGTGTTCATCAACTGCGCCTGCGACACGGTTTGCGTCTGGCTGACCGTTTGCAAGCCACCGGCCAGTTGCGATTGACCGTCGGTCAGCGCCTGCACCCGTTGGCCCAGAAACCCCATCTGCTGACCCAGTGGTTCGATCATTTTCACCGACCGTCCCGCGCGGCGCACCACCATGATCAGCAGGATGAACAACAGCAAAACAGCCACTACCCCGGCTGCAGCAACATACAGCCACAGGTCGGCAAACATATCGTTCAAATCCCCAATTCCCGGCATCAGCGTCCAAACAACCTTTCGATATCTTTCAGTTTCAGTTCCACATAGGTCGGCCGTCCGTGGTTGCATTGGCCGGAATGGGGTGTGGCCTCCATTTCGCGCAACAGGGCGTTCATTTCATCGGCCTGCATCCGGCGGCCCGACCGGATCGAGCCATGACAGGCCACGCTGCTTAGCACCGCTTCAAGCCGTGCCTGCACCGTCAGGCTGTCGCCCAGATCGGCCAGTTCGTCCAGAATATCAAGGATCATGCCCTTGGCGTTCACATTGCCCAGAATAGCAGGTGTTTCGCGCACCGCAATCGCGCCCGCACCAAAGGGTTCAACCACCAGCCCCAGCCGTGCCAGATCACCCGCCATGTCCAGCAGGCGCGCCGCGTCGCCATCGGACAGCTCCACAATCTCGGGGATCAGCAGGGCCTGCGAGGCCACGCCGTTCTCGGCCATCTGTGCCTTCAGCTTTTCATAAACCAGCCGCTCGTGTGCGGCGTGCTGATCCACGATCACCATACCGTCTTTGGTCTGGGCGATGATGTAATTCTCATGCACCTGTGCCCGCGCCGCGCCCAGCGGCAGGTCGGTTGGCGCATCTTCCTCGATTGGCGGCTCGAACCGTGCAGATGGCACAGCGGCCTCGGCAAAGCCCGGCGTTTCCGGCGCGGGGGCCTGCATCTGGTAAGCCGTGTTCAGCGCCCCCTGCGAGGGGCGGTCCATCTGGTAAACCCGTCCCGTGGGCTCCGGCCGGAACGCCCCCAAGGTGGCCCCTGCAACCGTGGTTGAGGCCCGATGCCCCGCCTCGGCCAATGCGTGCCGCAGGGCCGAAACGATCAACCCGCGCGCAGTGCCCGGATCGCGAAACCGGACCTCGGATTTGGCGGGGTGGACGTTGACATCGACGCGGTGCGGATCGCACTCAAGAAACAGCACCGCCGCCGGATGCCGGTCGCGCGACAGGAAATCGAAATAGGCGCCGCGCAACGCCCCGATCAACAGTTTGTCACGCACGGGACGACCATTGACGTAGAGGTATTGCATCACGGCTGAGCCACGCGAAAAAGTGGGTAGCGCGGCGTATCCGGTCAGGGCGATCCCCTCGCGCTCGGCCTCGATCTTTAGCGCGTTTTCCGCAAATTCAGCACCCAGCACCTGCCGCAAGCGCCCGTGCAGGGCATCGAACAGATCACCGGTTTGCGCATCAGCACGGAAGGTTAGCCGCCCCTCGCCGCCGCCCGACACATCGCGCAGGGTAAAGCTGACAAAAGGTTCCGCCATCGCCAGCCGTTTCACCACATCGCCAATCGCCTGAACCTCGGCCCGATCGGTGCGCAGGAATTTCAGGCGGGCGGGCGTGGCGTAGAACAGATCGCGCAGTTCAACCACTGTGCCGTTGTTAATTGCCGCCGGTTTCACCGGCTCCATCTTGCCACCGGCAACGCGGATCATCGCACCGGCCTCGCCGGCCACCCGCGATGTGATGGTCAAACGCCCGACAGCGCCCAATGATGGCAAAGCCTCGCCACGAAAACCGAAGGTGTGGATGTTCAACAGGTCCGAGCCATCGATTTTGCTGGTGGCATGGCGCGACAGGGCCAGCGGCAGATCCTCCGCCGAAATACCATACCCATCATCCACCACACGGATCAGCGTTTTGCCACCGTCGGCATAGGATACGTCAATCCGCCTGGCCCCCGCATCCAGCGCGTTTTCGATCAGTTCTTTTACCGCCGAGGCCGGACGCTCCACTACTTCGCCCGCCGCAATGCGGTTGATCGCGGCATCATCCAGTTGCCGGATAACAGGGCGTTTTTCGCCTATATGGGGGGTAAAAGCGGGCATGCCACAATAATTAGCATACCCGCCCCCGATTCGACCACAGGGGTTTATGGTTAACCGGATAAACCGGCGCCCCGAAATCTTGCAAAGATTTCGTTCTGTTTTCTTTAAAAAAGAAAACAGTTCCAACCCTTATTGTGTGCTTTCCAGCCCTTCCGGCTGTCCGACCACAACAAAATGCAGATCATCCGGACGCACCAGACGTTTGGCCACACGGGCCACATCCTCAAGCGTCACCGCGTTCACCTTGTCATTTCGGGTGGCAATGTAATCGATCGGCAAATCCTGCATCTGCATTCCAACCAGAATATTGGCAATCGGCCCGTTGCCATCAAACCGCAGCGGATAGGCGCCGGTCAGATAGGTCTTGGCCCCTTCCAGTTCCTCGGCTGTGACACCGTTTTCGGCCATCTTGATCCACTCGTCCCTGATCACCTGCACGGCTTGCGCAACGCGATCATTGGCCGAGGCCACCCGCCCCATATAAAGCGCCGCATAATCCATCGGCAGCAGGTAGGTATAGACCCCGTAGGTCAGCCCGCGCTTTTCGCGCACCTCTTCCATCAGGCGCGATTGGCGGCCGCTGCCGCCCAGAATGGTATTCATCACATAGGCTGCAAAAAAATCCGGGTCATGGCGCTCGATCCCTTCCTGCCCGAATGTCACCACCGATTGCGGCGTATCGAACGGCACTACAGTCACCCCGCCCTTTAACAGGAACGGTGCTTTTTCGGGCATCTTGGCCCCGACCGCAGGCAAATCGCCCAGCAGATCATCCAGCAGTTTGCCCAGTTCCTCGGGCGTGATGTCACCCACCGCACCCACATACAAACGATCCCGCGCCATCACCGCATCCTTGGCCGCAAACATATCTTCACGGGTCAGGGCAGCAACGGATTCAAGCGTGCCGTTGATCGAAGTCGCATAGGGGTGATCGCCAAAGGCCAACCGGTCAAAGGTGCGGCCGGAAATCTTGTCCGGGTCCGTTGCCGCAGACTGGATCGCTGAAACCACCTGCGCCTTGACCCGTGCGATTGCATCGTCGTCAAAGCGGGGCTCCTGCAAGGCGGTGCGCAACAGTGCCATCGCATCTTCGCGGTTCTCGGACAGGAACTGCGCCGAAACCGACATTGCATCATCCCGAACGTCAAAACCGAAACTGGCGGCCAGCCCTTCGGCAGCGGCGGCAAATTCACGGGCATCCTTGTCGGCAGCACCTTCTTCCAGCAAGCCGGTCATCAGATTGATCGCCCCGCGTTTACCTTCAGGGTCCAGACTGGCCCCGCCTTTGAAGCGGACTTCAAGGGCTGTGAACGGGATCGAGTGTTCCTCGACCAGCCATGCGGTGATCCCGCCGGGCGAGGTCACTTCCTGAATTTTGACTTCGGCCTGTGCGACCGCCGAAAAGGTCAGCAGCGCGATGAGCGCCAGATAAATCCGTTTCATTGCGTCACCTCTGCCTTGGTCATTTCCTGTGCGGCCGGATTGGTCAGCCACGACGTGACCGCCTGACGTTTGTCCTGCAACAGTTTTGCGGCCTCTATCACTTCTTCGGGTGTCACATCCTGCAACACCTGCGGCCATGCCTTCACATCAGCGAGCGTCAGACCCGAGGTCAGCGCTGCACCATAATCATTGGCCATCGCCTGCACATCGTCGCGCTGGTAAATCAGATCGGCCTTGATCTGCATCTTGATGCGCGCAAACTGGTCCATGTCCACGCCTTCCTCGATGAATTCAGCCACGGCCTTGTCTAACGCGGCCTCGCCCTCGGCCAGAGACACACCATCGCTTGGCACAATCACCAGCCCGAAGGTGGTCTTGTCCAGCGACATCCCGTCATAAAACGCTGATGTATAAATTGCCTTTTGGGTTTCAAACTGCAGCTTGCGCCCCAGAAACGACGTCTGCCCGTTGCCGCCCAGCAATTCCGACAACATGGTCAGTGCCGCGGCCTGTTTCTGATCACCCGGATTGCGTTCGGGCGCCAGATAGGTGCGGATCACATAGGGTTGGGAAACCCGTGGATCGACATAGGTCAGGCGGCGTTCGGCCAGTTGTGGCGGCTCTTCTGTGCGGTGACGCGGGGCCAGCCCTTCGGTCGGGGCCAGCGGGCCATAATATTTCCTGGCCAGCTCCAGAACATTGGCGGGATCCACATCGCCCGCGACCACCAGAATGGCGTTGTTGGGGGCGTAAAACCGGCGGTAATAGGCCAGCGCGTCTTCAAGCGACAGTTTTTCAACCTCGTGCTTCCAGCCGATGGTTGGCGTGCCGTAAGGATGGTTCAGATACTGCGCCGCGCGGCGTTGTTCGCCAAACAGGGCGTCAGGATTGTTTTCCACCCGCATGTTGCGCTCTTCCAGAATGACATCGCGTTCGGTGGCAATATCATCCACCGTCAGGCGCAAATCGCGCATCCGGTCGGATTCCATTTTCATCATCAGGTCCAGACGATCCGCCGCAACCCGCTGATAATAGGCGGTATAATCCTGCGAGGTGAACGCATTGTCCGATCCCCCATTGGCGGCCACGGTATCGGACAATTCACCGGCCTTCATATCATCGGTGGCCTTGAACAACAGATGTTCCAGAAAATGCGCCACACCGGACACACCCGGCGTTTCATCGGCAGCACCGGCCCGATACCAGACCATCTGCACAACCACGGGCGCGCGGTGATCCTCGATCACCACCACATCCATGCCGTTGTCCAAAGTGAAATTGCTGATCTCTTGTGCCCAGAGCGGGCGGATCAATAGCGTCAGGGCCACAAGGGCCAGACCGGGTATGCGCATTGGGGTCTCCGATGTAATTCGTGTCGGGCTAATCTATGCACCCTTGCGCCCATCGCAAGCCCCGCTAGCGGT
>WGBJ01000076.1 GCA_015494385.1 Marinosulfonomonas sp. | reverse complement strand
CCGTCGGGGTGCGCGGCGGGCATGTTGCGGAAAACAAAGACGATAATCAGGATGATGCTGGTGCCGGTCAATTCAATCGGCGGGAAGTTGAACGCCATGATATAGCTGACCCCGATCACCGTGCCGGGGATGGCAAAGGACAGCATGGTGCTGAATTCGAACGCATCCTTGCCAAAGAATTTCTGCCGCACCAGCAGATACGCTGTGGCCAATCCGACGATGGCCGTCAACGGGGCGGCGATGCTGGCGATTTGCAGGGTGGTGAAATAGCTGTCCCACGCCACGCCGGAAAAGCGCCAGCCGTGGGCGGTGTGTTTGATGCCGAACGCGCGGATGTAATGCGCCCATGTGAAGGTGTTGTCATAGCCCCAGAGTTTCACAAAGCTGCCGAAGATGATCATCGAATAGACAACCGCGGTAAAGGCGGCCCAGGGCAGGGCAGTGGCATAGGCCGCAATGCGCACCCCGCGCGACAGGGCGGCATGCTGGCCTGAATCCGCCTTGCCGGTGACGGTGGCGTAGGATTTCTTGCCAACCCATGTGCGTTGCAACAGGAAGGCGCCCAGCGTCAGGGACAGCAGCGCAATCGCAAGGATCGCGGCCTTGGCCGGATCGGCTACAGCGCCAACAATGGCGAAATAGATTTCGGTGGACAGCACATTGAAATTGCCGCCCAGCACCAGCGGGTTGCCAAAATCGGCCAGGCTTTCGATGAAGCCCAGCAGAAACGCATTGGCCAATCCGGGCCGCATCAGGGGCAGGGACACATAGCGGAAGGTCTGCCAGCGGTCGGCATCGAGCGTCTGGCTGGCCTCTTCCATCGAGGGGCTGATGCCCTCGACCACGCCGATCAGCACAAGGAATGCGATGGGGGTAAAGGACAGAACCTGCGCCAGATAAACGCCGCCAAAACCATAGATCCAGCGGGTTTTTTCAATCCCGAACAGATCGGAAAACAATTGGGTTGCCGCGCCCGTGCGGCCAAACAGCAGGATCAGCGCAAGGCCGATCACAAAGGGCGGGGTGATGATCGGGATCACGGTCAGCATCCGCAACAGCGGTTTTGCCTTGAAATCGGTGCGGGTGAAAATCAGCGCAAAGGCCAGCCCCAGCAGCACGGTCGTTGTGCCCGTCATAATGGCCAGAATGACCGAATTGATGGCAGGGCCACAGGTGCCACCGACAAAACAGCGCAGCCCCCATAGATCGGAGGAGAAGAACCGCGGGAAGAATTCGGTCAGGGAATAGCCGCCGTCCACCTCGAAGGCGCGGATCAGGATATGGGCAACAGGGTAGAAAACGAACACCCCGACCAGTGAAATGATCAGCCCGATCAACCCGACAACAAAGGCATCCCCGCGCGCCTTACCGGCCGAAGAAAAGGCGGTGGTCAGGATAAACAGCAAGGAAACCAGCGTCACCAGCGCGCCCGCGCCGATGCCGCCCTGACCGCTTTCGCCCCCCAGCGCCAGAAAAATGTCGGTCATAAAACGCGGGCCTGACCGGACCACAGCCAGACCTTGCAAGGCGGTCAAAAACAGCCCGAGGGCCGCGATCGCGACGGTCAGCCGCGCCTTGATGACAGGTGAGGGCACCAGCGCCAGCACAGCCCCGATCAGCACAAAGGCAATCAGCGGGGCGGCCAGATACAGGCGGCCTTGTCCCAGAACGAAAGCCAGAGCCGAGGCATTTTCGCCCGAAGTGATCTGGGGCACCCAGCCAAACGACCAAAAGCCGACATCGGTCATATACCACGGCATCAGGCAATAGCCGATCGCTCCCACCAATAGCCAAAGGGCGGCTGTGCGTGTCATTGGGCTGTTCCTTCAGGGCTGAAAAGTGCTTTCGAAATTCGGGAAAAATCGCGGGACGCACAGGGAAAATATGCGCCCCGCAATACGGGCGGATCAGTTGCCCGGTTTTACTTCTTTGTCCCAGCGCGACAACAGGCGCTCGCGGGTGTCGGTCGCACCGTAAGTGGCGAAATCATAGTCGATCAGCTTGATCGACTCGACAGCCGGTGCTTCGGGCGGGATGGTCGCGTTTGAATTTGACGGGATGTTGAACACGCCAACTTCGGGGCCGGCCGACTGGGCTTCGGCGCTCAGCACGAATTCCACCCATTGCTTGGCTTCGTCAAGGTTTTTGGCGCCTTTGATGATCGACACGCCGCCAACCTCGTAACCGGTGCCTTCGCAGGGGGATACGATTTTCAACGGGAAACCGGCGCGGGCCAGTTTGACCATGTCGTGCTCGAACCCGATGGAAATACCAGTTTCACCACGCGCTGCCGCCTTGGAGGGGGCCGAGCCGGACTTGGTATAGCTGTTCACGTTCTCGCCGATTTCCTTCAGCAGACGGAATGCGTCATCCTCGCCGAAAATCTGCACGATGGTGGCCAGTTCGGTATAGGCCGTGCCGGATGAATTCGGGTTCGCCACCTGAATTTCGCCTTTGTATTGCGGGTCTGTCAGGTCTTTCCAGCAGGCTGGCGGCTTGATACCCTTTTCTTTCAGGACGTCTTCGTTATAGGCAATCCCCAACACACCCAGATGGATGCCGATGGTGCGCCCATCCGAAATTTCAGCCAGATTTTGCGCCCAGCCCAGCAATTCGGACGTGTCCGCGCCCGACGGCTGTGTCAGGCCTTCGGCAGCGGCGATCAGATGCGGATCCCCCGTGCCGCCCCACCAGACGTCGATTTTCGGGTTGCCCGCTTCGGCGCGCACCTGTGCCAGCGTTTCGCCGGTGGATTTGCGCACCATGGCCACCGAAATACCGGTCTTGTCCTCGAAATTGCCGGCCATCAGGTCGCACCAGTCTTGCTCGTTGCTGCAAACCACGTTCAGTTCAGCGGCGAATGCGCCACCGGCCGATAATGCGGCGGATAGGGCTAATGCACTAATAAAGGTTGTTTTTTTCATGTTCTTCTCCCAGGTCTGATGATCGAAAAAACGGCGGCGACTCTGTATCGTTCACCCCGCGATCAAGGAAAGAGTAGCAGGCCAAATGCAGGCTGGCAGGCGTGTCTATTAACAATGCTACAGTTGGTCAGGATTTTTGTTAACAGAATTACAATTTCAACCATTGTTCTACGCAACCCCCGGGCATGTAAATAAAACAGGATTATCGGGGTGTTTTGTGCAACACTATGCGTAATGATTGGGGAACAAAGAAACGGTTTACTATGAATAGGGAAAACACGATTAGCAAACTGGCCAAAATCGCGATCATTGATGACGATCCGGACGTGCGTCTGGCGCTGGAATCCCTGTTGCAGGAAAACGGGTTTGAACCGCTGCCAATGCAGGGCAGCCGCGATTTTTTCGCTTTGGGGGATCATCCCGATGTTGATCTGGCATTAATTGATCTGCGCCTGAACGGGGAATCCGGCCTGACACTGGCGATCCACATCCGCGAACATCTGGACCTGCCGATTGTGATGTTGACAGGTGTCGGCGACGAGGTGGACAAGATTGTCGGCCTTGAGGCCGGTGCCGATGATTATCTGATGAAACCGTTCAACCCGCGCGAATTGCTGGCCCGCATCCGTGCCGTTTTGCGCCGTTATGGCAAGGGGCAGCCAAACGGCGGCCCGTCCGTGCCCGCCGATCACGATACGATCCGTTTTGGCGACAAGCTGCTGGATCGCACACGGCGTGAACTGTTTGACAGCACGGGGGCGGAAATCCCGCTGACCAACGGTGAATACCGCCTGCTGGAAGTGTTCCTGAGCAAACCCGACGAAATCATCCCGCGCGAGGAATTGCTGGAACAGCTGGGCAGTGATCTGTCGCATTATGTGGACCGCACCATTGATGT
>WGBJ01000075.1 GCA_015494385.1 Marinosulfonomonas sp. | reverse complement strand
GGCATCCATGATCACGTTGGCGGCGGGTTTCACCGCTATGCCACCGATCCGGAATGGAACATCCCGCATTTTGAAAAGATGCTGTATAATCAGGCACTGATCGGCCGCCTTTTGCTGCACGCCTATTCCGCCACCGGCAACCCCGATTACGCCCGCGCCGCCACGCGGACCTTTGACTATGTGCTGCGCGAAATGCGCAGCCCCGAGGACGCATTTTACGCCGCACAGGATGCGGATTCACCGGGGCCGGACGGAGAGCGGCAAGAGGGGGCGTTCTATGTCTGGACGCCGGATCAGATCAAACAGGCCCTTGGCCCCGAAGCGCCGGCCATGATTGACGTTTTGAACATATCCGAGGATGGTAATTTTGAAGGCGCCAACGTCCTTTTCACCAGCGACACCCCGCTAAAGGCTATTGCCGGTCGTGATGATATCCGCAACTTTGACGACCAGCTAGAACAGTTGCGCAATGCCCGCGAAACACGTCCCGAACCGCTGACCGACAAGAAGATCATTCTGGCATGGAACGCCGAAATGATCATTACGCTGACCGAAGCCAGCCGCGTTCTGGATCGCCCCGATTACGGACAGGCCGCCGTGCAGGCCGCCGAATTCATGCTGCAAAACATGTGGCCCGATGACGGGTTAAAACGCATCTGGTATCAGGACGCCGCCGATACCGATGCCCATCTGGTCGATTATGCCGCCCTTGGCCGTGCCCTGCTGACGCTGGACGATTACCTTGGCGGGGCGGATTCCGATTGGCTGGGGATGGCCGACAGGCTGGCCGATGATATGCAGGCCCTGTTTGCCGATGACGGGCAGGCGATGCGGATGAACGCGCAAGAGGTCGGGCTTGGCCCCATGCGCCCGCTGGATGATAACGAAATCGCATCCGGTAACGCACAGGCGCTGGAATTGCTGGCGGGCCTTGACCGCCGTCTGGCCCGCACCGGCGAGGCCGCGCCGAAACTGGCCGCAGCATTGGCGGTGGATGCGATCAACGGGCCTGCGCAACGGGCCGCGATACTGACCGCTATTGCCACGGAACGAAACGGATTAACCGGCGCGATGCGGGTTTCAAACGGTGGTGCGGTGCGGGTGTTTGCAACGCTGGATGCCGAGGGCAAACAACTGCTGCTCAGCATCGAGCCGCGCGAGGGCTGGCACATCAACGCACATGAACCGCTCGAGGATTACCTGATCGGCATGGAACTGGCCGTATCGCAAACGCCGGTCGCCCTGTCCGCCTATCCCAAGGCCGAAATCAAGGAGTTGGGGTTCAGCGAAACCCCGTTGTCGCTGTATGACACGTCCTTTGTGATGGCCGCCCCGATTGCGCAAACCGACGACAAACCCGTCACCATTCGCCTGACCCTTCAGGCCTGTAATGACGAAGTCTGCCTGCCCCCCGACGACATGCTGTTTCGGGTCTGGCCCTAACGGCGCAACTGCTCCAGATAGTATTTCACGCATGATTGCACATGCCGAAACCGGTCTCCGCCCAGTTTCACCCCGCCATACCAGCGGGTCACAACGATGATGTGGTTTTGTAGCCCCTCGCGCTCCAGCATCCGCAGGATCACCATCCCCGCGCCGCTTTCGCCATCGTCGTTCTTGACCGGCCCGTCTGGCAACAGAGCCGCCCATGTGTTGTGCGTTGCACGGGCGTATTTCTTGCCGCGTTTCAGCGCTTTGATAAACGCCTTGGCAGCGGCGCGATCAGCAACAGGGCCGCCGCATACTGCGTATTTGGACCCCTTGTCGCTGACCACATTTTCAAATTGCAGCACGCCTAGACCACGGTTGTGCCAAACAGATACCCAACACCGGCGGTCGCGGCCATCGCAAGCGCGCCCCACAGGGTTACGCGGATTACAGCGGGCATAACAGGCGAGCCACCCGTGCGGGCCGAAAGTGCGCCCAAGCCGGCCAATGCAATCAGGGACACGCCTGTGGCAACTTCGGTGATCATTCCCTCTGGTGCCAGCAGGACCGAAGCCACTGGCAGTGCCGCCCCCGCCGTAAACGCCCCGGCCGAGGCCAGACCGGCCTGAATGGGGCGCGCCGTGATCACATGCGAAATCCCCAGTTCGTCGCGGGCATGGGCGCCCAGCGCGTCATGTTCCATCAGTTGCACGGCAACCTCGTCAGCCAGGTCGGGTGTCAAACCACGCTCGACATAGATCTGGGCCAACTCGCGGCGCTCGAACTCCGGCTGCGCCTCAAGGCCGCGCGCCTCGCGTTCCAGATCGCTTTTCTCGGCGTCCGCCTGCGAGCTGACCGACACATATTCGCCCGCCGCCATCGACATGGCACCGGCCACCAGACCAGCCACACCGGCCAGCAGAATATCCGGCTGCGTTGCCCCCGCACTGGCCACACCGGCGACCAGACTGGCGGTCGAAACAATACCGTCATTGGCCCCCAGAACAGCCGCGCGAAGCCAGCCAACCCGATCTACATAGTGGGATTCCAGATGTGTCCATTCCATAGTTTCTTAACCTTCAATATTTCACTTATAATTTGGCAGCCGTGCGCCGAACGATTTCCAGACGTTTCGAGTTGCGGGGGTGCGAACCCAGATATTTGTCACCTGGATCGGGAATTCGGTAGAAATACTGCGCCCCCTTTAACGGATCATACCCTGAACGGGCTGTGATTATCGTGCCCAACGCATCGGCCTCAAGCTCGTATTGTTTTGAATACTTGCGAATTCCGATAAATGCACTGCGCTTTTCCGCACGTTCAATCGCTTTGGCATCGCCCCCTTTGACGGCGGCCTGAAGTCCGCCAACCAGAAACCCCTCAAGGGCACTGTCGCGGGTTTTCGATATGTGTTCCAGAATATGGTGGGCAACCTCGTGCCCCAGCACAAAGGCCAGTTCATCCTGATTCCGGGTTTCATTGATCAATGCACGGGTAAAAACAATCACCGGGCGGTCTTTGTCATCCAGTGATTGATAGGCGTTTGCGCGCTGCCCTTTGCGGTTATCAATAAGGATTGAAAAGTTGCATTTGGCGGTAATAGCCTTACGGCGACATTCACGCCGTGCGACTGGTTCCATGCGACGCACGACCGCCAGAAAATCCTGCATGTTGGAATTCTTGGTGGCCGCAAACGCGGATACAGGCACCGGCGGCGGAACCGAATCCTTCTCGGCCGGTTTTTCGGTGGTGGCCTCTACGCAACCAACAACAGTCAAGACTGCAACCAGCATCCCAAATTTGCGCATTTATACTCGTCCTTTTTGCAACCTGTTCCCGACCCTATCAAAAATGGAACCATTATCCACCCCTCAGCCAACACTCTGACCGGAACAATTTTGCGGAACTGGCAAGCAAGATACAAAAGTGTCGGAAACCTGCCGATAACACAGTCGACAGAAAATTTATATTGGGGAACAACACTAATTCGGTAAACTCAACTCGGGATAGCTGCGAATCAACCATAACGGTCGTACCGCAGTATGAGGACACGAAAATGATAAAGAAAATGACACTATGCCTGCTTGCAGGCAACCTATCTGCGAATCCGATCAACGCAGAGAGCAAGACAGAGTACTATTTCGGAACCGGGTTTTCCTATCGCATAATGGGAGCGCACGGATTGCGGGACGAGAAGCGATATGTGCAAAGGAAACGCGCAAGTCACGATATGGTTCTTGGATACCGGCACGAGAACGGCAGGTTCTTTTACGGCCCCGAAATCAACATCGAACGGTTTAGGCGGGGATGGTTTCCGAATATGAGAGCATCGCAAAACTGCGAAGCCATCCAACGCTCGTCCTATTATTGCGCGCGGCGTTCAACCTATCGGATGCGGGGGATATTCGGCCGTAAAATCGGGCAACAAGGCGAAGTTTATACCGCTTTGGGTATGGGCGTGATGAAAGGTTACGGGGCAATCCAGGAAGGCCGCATCAGTTTGGGCATAAATGCCGGTGTTACGCTTGGTATGGGGGTGCAATACCGCATTCTAAAGACGGGAATGCTTCGTGCCGAGGTGGTCTATGACAATTACGACCTGATCCTTCAACACCCCATAGGCCCGAGCGGCGAGCGTTATTCACCCTCTTACGAGGCTACAACAATCAAGGTGAGTTACAGCCTGAATTTCTAGCGTGCCTGTTTATCCGACCCTGAAAACCTTGTCCCGCGAGGTTGCACCGCGAATCAGGGTCAGGTGCGATTTGGGCACGCCCAAAGCACGGGCCAAAAGTTTTGCCACCTCTTTGGTTGCTTTTCCGCCTTCGGGCACTGTGGTGACATAAACGCGGATATTGCCATCTTCGCAGGTAATGCGGTTTCGCGATGCCTTGGGGGTCACCCGAACGGCAATCTCGGCCCCGCCGGTTGCCAGATGCGATAGCGCAGCCTTCTCCAAGAATCCCGTCCTTCCCGTTTTAGGAATGTTTACATTCTTTGTTCCGTTACGACCAGCCCCTGGCTATTTCCCGACAACATCCGGTCTTGCCGGTTTCCGCTTTGTAATCAGGCTCAAATATCCCGATCACATCCGGCTTGAAATCCCGATACATTCATCGATTTTATTGCGTTATTTATTGTTGCGACCTATTTCCCGAGGATATATTTAGACCATATAGTAAAATATTTGCGAGTGCGGCCATTTTTGCCATTATTGGACTATCGGAGATACCATTATGACTATCAAAACCCTGATCCTGTCGACCTCGATCCTTGTTTCAGGAAGCGTCGCATATGCGGACACCGGATTTTATCTTGGCGGCAACATTTCTTATAGCGACGCGAGTTCGACTTTCCGGTCTATCTATGAAAGCACTGAAAATACGGCGGCTATCGGCCTCACCTTTGGCTATCGCTTTGAAAAAGGCACGGCGTTTTTCGGCCCCGAGGCCGATATCGACTTGTTCCTAAACAGTGACTTCGAGGATTCCAGCGGCATCCCGTGCACGATCAGCGCAAGTGCGCCATATTATTGCGAACGCGATGCAACCATCCGCCTGCGTGGTGTTTACGGGCAAAGCCTAAACAATGGCCTGGAATGGTTCGGTACAGCCGGTATCGGTTTTATGACCGGCAAAGGTGCTGTCGGCCCCGGGCCCGCAAGTCGTGATCGCGGTGTTAGTTCGGGGGTGACGGTGAGTCTGGGCCTGCAAAAAGCCCTTTCCGAACGCACGATGCTCCGTGGCGAGATTATCTATGACGATTTTTCCCATTCGGTGACAAAACCGACGGCCCCCAGCGGGTTTGCCGCTGATCCCAGCTATCAGGCCACAACTTTCAAAATCGGTTATATCCTGAAGTTCTAGATCACAGAATATATCCCCGAACAGAAAATCCTGCCCGCCAGAACATCCAGCGGGCGGGGTTTAAACCTACCTTCGAACCGGTGCCGACATCTGGTACATCCGGTAAACGGCCACTGCGTTGCTTACCGTATCCCCGGCCTTGTTGATCCGTGAAGGTCCGATTGTATTGCGGCCGACCCGATAGGTAATGGTCACAGGATCAGCACTGTTCACCGTTTCGAACACCACCCGCGCCGTTACCCCGTGGGCACGGAACGCGCGTTGCACCACATTCGACAATTCCCGCCGGGTAAAGGATTTCTGCCGCCCCGTGGTCCAGCGGATATGCGCGACGATTTCAACCGCCACCGCCTCGCCCCGATAGATCGCCTCGTCATTCAGGGTGCGGGCAAGGGGGCGCAGGGCAGGGTTTTTTGTCAGCATATAGGCCACAACCATCGTGGTCGCGGGCAAAGCGATCACAATGATAATTGCAATCAGGATCGAGCTGTTCTTGATTTCCATAACACCCCGACCCTAGGCCGCAAGGGTTGTTATTTGGTGAACGGGCTTTGGAAATCGGCAGCCATGCGCAATTCGCGCAAGGGGCGGACGCGCTGAATGGAATCCTGATAAAGCGGATGCGCCTTATAGGCGGCCAGTGCGGCTTCGTCCGCAAATTCGCCGTAAACCACCACGTCAACCGCATCCGACAAATCGTCGGAATGCAGGTTCGGTTCAATTTCCAACGTGGTGGCGTGGGGGATATCCCGCAGGATCCGCAGACCCGCCAGAATATCCCCGATGTCGTCCTTGTTCTTTGCGCTAAAGAACACGATGTGACGTATCATTGAGGGCCTCAATGCTGTGAGAATTAACGAGGGGCGCGGTTACTCCCGCACCAGTTTCTCGTAATCCGCAGCGATGTCGCGCGCAAGGGCTCCGACCTCGAAATTATAATCGCCAATCTGCCCCACCGGCGTCACCTCGGCGGCGGTGCCGGTCAGCCAGCATTGCTCGAACCCTTCCAGTTCCTCGGGCATGATGTGGCGCTCGTGCACCTTGATGCCTTTTTCCTGCAACATACCGATCACCGTTTGCCGCGTGATTCCGTTCAGGAAACAGTCGGGTGTGGGCGTGTGCACTTCGCCATCCTTGACGAAAAAGATATTCGCACCCGTGGCTTCGGCCACATAACCGCGATAGTCGAACATCATCGCATCTGAACATCCCTTGGCCTCGGCCGCGTGCTTGGACATGGTGCAGATCATATAGAGACCGGCCGCCTTGGCCTCGCAGGGGATGGTTTCGGGGCTGGGGCGTTTCCACTTGGAAATGTCCAGCTTTGCGCCCTTGGTTTTGGCGTCGCCGTAATAGGCGCCCCACTCCCACGCCGCAATCGCCAGATGGACCGGATTGCGGGCCGAGGCGACCCCCATATCCTCGCCGGCACCACGCCATGCGATGGCCCGAACGTAAGCATCTTTCAGACGCGAGGCACGCAAAACCTGTGCCTTGACCTGTTCGATTTCATCCACGCTCCACTGGATTTCAAAATCAATCAGTTTTGCGGATTTATGCAACCGCTCGGAATGTTCACGGCTTTTGAAAATCTTGCCGTTGTAGGCGCGCTCGCCTTCAAACACGCTTGAAGCATAGTGCATCGCATGGGTCAGAATATGGACCTTGGCATCGCGCCAGCGGGTCATCATCCCGTCCATCCAGATGGTTCCATCGCGGTCATCATATGCGCCTGACATTGGGTCGTCCTTTCCGATCATCGCCGATCTTCGGCCTTCAGTTTTTCATTTATTGCGCAAAATAGGTCCGCATGGGGCATAATATTGCGCAAAATCTGTGGATTGTTACGAATTGATTCTTGGAATGTCAACAACACTGACGTAAAATCAGGCAAACCGAAAGAAAACGTGATTAGGGGGTATTATGGCGCAAGATGCAAGATCGGGGGGCGAGGCGCTGTTGTTCCTGACGGATGAGCAATTGCGCAAGGGGATAGAAGCGATGTTCTTTGCCTATCGCGGATTCACCGCCGATCCGGATAGGATACTGAACAATTACTCCTATGGTCGGGCGCATCACCGCGCTGTGCATTTCATCCACCGCAGCCCCGGCACCACGGTCAATAACCTTCTGGGTATTCTGGGGGTGACCAAACAATCGCTGAACCGCGTGCTGCGCACCCTGATCGAGGACGGACTGGTCGAAAGCCGTGTTGGCACCCGCGACAAACGCGAACGCCACCTGTACCTGACCGAGGCAGGCATTGCGCTGGAACGTGAACTGTCCGACGCCCAACGCAAGCGTATGCGCGATGCTTACCGCGCGGTCGGACCGGACGCAGTGGCCGGATTTCGCAAAGTGCTTGAGGCAATGATGGAGCCGGAGTACCGTCGCTACTTCAAATCCTTAAAGGAGGGTGAGTGATGAACGACACCCCCGAAGCACACCTGCTGATCATTGACGATGACGAACGCATTCGCGGGCTGTTGCAGAAATTCCTGATCCGCCACGGATTCTGGGTGACCGCCGCGCGGGATGCCGAACATGCGCGCCGTATCCTGTCGGGGCTGGAATTCGACATGAT
>WGBJ01000074.1 GCA_015494385.1 Marinosulfonomonas sp. | reverse complement strand
CGCGGGATTGACCTGCCGGGTCTTGATCTGGTGATCCACGCAGACCTTCCACAGAACAAAGAGGCGCTGCTGCACCGCTCGGGCCGCACCGGTCGGGCGGGGTCCAAAGGGGTTTCGGCCCTGATCGTGCCAATGAGCCAGCGCAAAAAGGCCGAACGTCTGTTGGGCTGGGCCAAGGTCACGGCCAAATGGGACACACCGCCCACCGCCAAACAGGTCGAGGAACGCGATAACGAACGCCTGCTTGAGGGCTTCAAGGTCAGCGAAGAAGTGGATCAGGAATTCGTGGCCAAACTGCTGGCGGCCCATACGCCCGAACAGATTGCAGCGGCCTATATCACACAATATCGCGAACAGCGTTCCGCGCCGGAAGAGTTGCAAACCGTTTCGGTCACAGGGCCGGACGTGCGCAGCCCGCGCGACGAGTTTGCCGAAAGCACATGGATTTCCCTGACCATCGGGCGCAACCAAAAGGCCGAGCCACGCTGGCTGTTGCCGATGCTGTGCCGCGCCGGTGATATCACCAAACGCGACATCGGGGCGATCCGGATGCAACCGGACGAAACCTTCGTGCAGTTGAACGCGCAGATATCCAATGATTTCATGAAAGCACTGGGCGGCAAGAAAGAACTGGAAGAAGGCATCAAGGTGACGGTGCTCGACACCCCTCCGGACCTTGGCCCACAACCACGCGGCAAACCCCAAGGTGGCAAAAAACGCCCCTACAAACGCCGCGAAGGCGATGAGGGCAAGCCCGCCTATAAAGGCAAGAAAAAGTGGGACAGCGACCGCGATGGCGGCAAGCCCGCTTACAAGGGCAAAGGTGATCGCGACGGCGGCAAGCCAGCCTATAAAGGCAGGGATGACCGCGATGGCGGCAAACCGGCCTACAAGGGCAAAAAGAAATGGGACAGCGACGATAGCGACAGCTCCCGCACACCTTACAAGGGCAAATCCAAATGGGATACGGGCGGTGACAAACCGGCCGCCAAGGGCAAGCCCAAGTCAGCCACGAAATACGACAGCAAACCGCGCCACAAAGAGGCGCCCAAGTCGGATTTTGCACCGAAATTCGGCGGCGAAGCCGATGCGATGCCCAAACGCAAAGGTGGCAAGCCACGGCCCAAGAACCTAGGGGCCAATGACCGGGGCGGGGCACGCAAACCGCGTCACAAGGACAGCGGCAAGGGCAAGTTCGCCAAACCTTCGGGCAAGAAGAAGACGTCTAAACCGATGGGCAAGAAACGGACTTAAAGGATCGTAATCAGGGCGACCATGCCCTGATTGCATTTTGCACGGCTTCTTTTCCGCGATGCGTTTTGCCATCAGGAGTGGTTAGAAGATCAAGGTTCTCCAGACCGGCCAACGGCGACAGGTCTTTAACGCCGGTGGCCGAGATGCTAAGAACCGAAAGGTTTTCAAGACCTGCCAGCGGGGATAGATCACTGATTGGGGCTTTATAGGCATCAAGAGTCGTAAGATGGGTCAGCCCTGCAAGTGGTGACAAATCACCGGCCTTGCTTTTCCGGATAGCAAGCGTTTCCAGGTTCTCCAGACCTGCCAATGCAGACAAATCGTCAACTTTGGTATTGTTGATGCTTATCTGCTTAAGCCCGACCAGCCCCCGCAGGGCTGAAAGGTCACGGATTTTGGTTTTATCCGCTACAAAATAGACAAGGTTTTTCATACCGGCCAGCGGTGACAAATCACGCACATTTGTTCCGGAGATAAAAAGCAGTTTAAGGTTCGTCAGCCCTGCCAGAGGTTTCAGATCGCCAATTCGTGTATCGGAAGCATTGATAGCCTCAAGATTTGTCAACGTGGCCAATGGCGATAGATCTTGGACCTGAGTATAACCGACATCAATTGCTTTGAGATTTATCAACTTTGCCAAAGGGGACAGATCGGCAACTTTGCTACCAGCAGCCTTTATGTCCTTAAGGTTTGTCAAACCGGCCAATGGTGACAAATCGCTAACTTGGGTTCTGGAGATAACAAGCACCTCGAGATCGGCAAGCCCTGCCAGTGGCGACAGGTCTAAATCATTCCGTATTACAACCACTTTGGCCTTTTTCGCATAGCATTTACCTTCGATGGTATACCCAGTTTCAGCTTTATCCGTTTTGCAATCAGGTGCTGGCAATGGCCCTGCCAAAACGGCAGAAGCCACACCAACAGTCGCGATCGCACCAATGCAAACGGCAAGGTTGCGCACAGCAATGCCTCCCAATTCACCCCGTTGGAAAACACGTTGTTGATTTAATACTCGCATGTAAAACCCTTTTCTCGGAAAACCCTGTGCAGGGAGCGTGACAAGCCAAAGAGGTGTTGTCAAATCCGGCGCCCTGTTTTTCTAACGCTCTATTTGAATGGTCTGCCGCAATTCCCCGCTATCCGCGTCATAGATCAATATCGCGTCCCCGTCCGTCACCACCGCATACCACCCCTTGCCCATCGTAAATGCTGTGGCTTGGGCACCTTCCGGCAAAGTTATGCTGGCGGGCAGATCAAGCCCCGTGGATACAGACGCGGGTTTGCTATTAATCCGCATGACAAGCAGGCCAATGATCACTACAACGCCCACAATCATTGTGCCGGTCAGGATTGTCACCAACCGGCGCAGGAATTTCAGGTTGGCCGGCTCTTCCGGCTCAAGCGGGGCGTCATTCATGGCTGAAACATCCTCTGATACAGTAACGGTCGAAATCGGGCCAAACCCGTTCCCGCGCCTTGATAAGGCGTTATCAAGGGATGTGCCAGAGGGCGCAAACCTCAGCCGCTCGCGTCTGGCCAAACTGATCGCCGCCGGCATGGTGCGCCTGAACGGGGTGGTCGAGGTGAACCAGAAGGCCAAGGTGGCCGAGGGCGATGTGGTCGAGATCACCGTGCCGGTCGCCAGCGAAAGCCATATCGAGGCCGAGGATATCCCCCTGACCGTGGTGTTCGAGGACGACGATCTGATCGTCATAAACAAGCCCGCCGGAATGGTGGTGCACCCGGCGCCGGGCACGCCAAACGGCACTTTGGTCAATGCCCTGATGCATTATTGCGGCGACCGGCTGTCCGGCGTTGGCGGCGTGGCGCGGCCCGGAATTGTGCACCGGATCGACAAGGACACATCCGGCCTGCTGGTGGTCGCCAAATCGGATGTGGCGCATCAGGGGTTGGCGGCACAGTTTGAAAAACACACAGTTGAACGGCGCTATCTGGCGGTGGTTTACGGCGCACCGGATGCGTCCGATCCACGGGTGCGCGGCGTGAAAGGCGTGAATTTCGAAGCCGGAAACATTATGCGCATCACCACGCAACTGGCCCGCCACAAAACCGACCGCCAGAGGCAAGCGGTGCTGTTTGGATCAGGCCGCCATGCGGTCACACGGTCGCGCATCATCCAGACCATCGGGGAGCCTGTGGTGGCATCCCTGATCGAATGTTGGCTGGAAACCGGCCGCACCCATCAAATCCGCGTGCATATGGCCCATGCCGGTCACAGCCTGATTGGTGATCCCACCTATGGCGGGCGGCGAAAACTGTCGGTCAAGGCGGTTGGCGAGGCCGGACAGGCCGCTGCACGCGCTTTTCCTCGTCAGGCGCTACATGCCGCGACTTTGGGGTTTAAACACCCCGTTACCGGCGAAAACATGCGGTTTGAAGCAGAAATGCCCGAGGATATGGCAAAATTAATCGCCGATCTGACACAGAAAAGCACAACTTCGTGAGGTTTTTCACAAAGATGGACGTTTTTTCATGTTATATTCATAAGGGATTAATGAAAGATGAATATTGACGGTGCATATCAAAGCAGCTTGAAATCTGCGAAATCG
>WGBJ01000073.1 GCA_015494385.1 Marinosulfonomonas sp. | reverse complement strand
TCGGTCCGGCCCGAGGATTGCACATGGATCGCCGCGCGCTGGATCACCCGCTGGAAGGCAGCCGTTGGCACCGCTTCCGAACCTTCGATGGTGGTTTCCAGCGTGGCCAGATCATCGTCAATGAATTCGATCAGGGATTTGCGCAACGCCTCGAGATCGACATTGCAGGCCTGCATTACTTTGGCGGCGTCCGGTTCGTCGATCAGGGACAGCAACAGGTGTTCCAGCGTCGCCAGTTCATGGCGGCGGGCATTGGCCAAGGCCAGTGCGGAATGGATTGCCTGTTCGAGGGTATTTGAAAATGACGGCACGCGCTTGGTTCCTTTGCAGTTCAGGCGGATGATCCACCTATGACCTGATATCCTTAAAGTTCGGTGTGAATGGACGCAACTTCAAGTGCTTTTTGATCACTCATAGGCACAATTGCATGGTTCTTCCGTGATATCAGGCATTTCTTTGCCTGTGAAATTGTCTTTGCGGCGGCGAATTTCGGCAAATACTTCGGTATCGGTCGCTGATTCCATCCCCAGACGTTGCCGGATTTCAGGGCTGTGGGGGCGCAAAAAGGGGTTTGTGGCCAGTTCATCGGTTAAAAGCGACGGCACGGTTGGCATCTTTTGTGCGCGGGCTTCGATGATTTGCAGGATGCGATCCTTTAGCGCCGCGTTGCCCGGCTCAATCGTATAGGCGAACGTTGCATTGGCGGCGGTGTATTCATGGCCTGAATAAACAATGGTCATTTCCGGCAGGGCGGCGATTTTCGACAGGCTCTCCCACATCTGCTCGGGTGTGCCTTCAAACAGGCGGCCACACCCCAGTGCCATCAGGCTGTCACCGGTGAACACGGCAAAGCTGCGGGGGAAGTGAAAGGCAAGGTGATTTTGGCAATGGCCGGAAACATCCAGCACGGTGCCCTCGTTTTCGCCGATTTCGATGGTGTCACCTTCGGACACTTCAATATCCAGCGCGGGCAGGCGGGCGGCATCGGCTTTGGCGCCAACCACCTTGGCCCCGTATTTGGCGCGCAGTTCTTCCACCCCGTCGATATGGTCATAATGGTGATGGGTGATCAGGATATGTGTCAGGGTCCAGCCACGGCTTTCCAGCACCTCGATGATGGGCGCGGCTTCGGGCGCATCGACCAGCGCGGTTTCGCCGCTGTCCTTGTCGTGCAGCAAAAAGGCGTAGTTGTCTTCGCGGCAGGGGATGGTGGCGATTTGCAGAGACATGGCGAGTCCTTTTGGTAAAGTGTTCGCACCACTCTTGCCGATTGCGCGGGTGGGCGCAATATTGGCTTATGAACAGGACAGGTGCAAAATGACACAGCCCCCGCTGAAATTACCCGATGCAGCGCCAACCAGCCATGCTTTGCCCGACGGGCGGCTGTCTGCCCCTTCGGCCGAACGCAACGCCGCCCCGATATTCGAACGGCTGGCGAATTATGTGCCCGATCACGGCATGGTGCTGGAACTGGCCAGCGGCACGGGGCAACACATCGCGGCGCTGGCCCGGATGTATCCGGATGTGGCGTGGCAACCCAGTGATGCGTCGGGTGAGCGGATGGACAGTATCAACGCATGGCGGGCGCATACGGGGGCGGATAATCTGCGCGACCCTGTGTTGCTGGACGCCAGCGGGGTGTGGCCGGATTTCCCCGATTTGCGGCTGGTCTATGTGGTCAACCTGTTCCATCTGATCCCGCAAAAGGACGCCGTTGCGGTGATCCGTGGTGCGGCGGGGGCGCTGGCCGCGGGTGGGTATTTCTTTGTCTACGGGCCGTTTCGCACCGATGGTGCCTTTCGCAGCGAAGGGGATGCCAAATTCCACGCCAGCCTGAATGCGCAAAACCCGTTGATCGGCTATAAGGATCTGGAGTGGATGGAGGCCGAGCTGTGTGCCGCCGGCCTGTCCCTAATGGCGGTTCACGACATGCCCGCGAACAATCTGGTGATCGTGGCGCAGAAACCGGCCTAGCGGAAAATGCACAGTTGATGTGCGACAGCCGCCCTTGTGTGCATCCCTGTTTTGCCACATCCTGAGCGCCAAAGGATAAGGAAGCACGCGATATGACACAGTTTAACCTATTGGGAATATCGGGATCCTTGCGGCAAGGGTCGTTCAATCGCCAACTGATCCGCGAGGCAGGAAGGCTGATGGAGGACGCCACATTCACCGAAGCCGATATCGACCTGCCGCTGTATAACGGCGATATCGAGGATACTGACGGCATTCCCGCCAAGGTGCAGGTGCTGGCCGAACAGATCGCGGCGGCCGATGCCGTGGTGATTTCCACACCGGAATACAATCAATCCTTTTCAGGCGTGCTGAAAAATGCGCTGGACTGGGTCAGCCGCACCGAAGGCGCGCCTTGGAAGGGCAAACCGGTGGCGCTGATGTCCGCTGCTGCCGGACGGGCAGGCGGGGCGCGGGCGCAATATGCGTTGCGGCTGGCGATGACGCCGTTCCGGCCACGGCTGTTGATGGGGCCGGAAGTGATGGTGGCCGCGGCGCAGGACCAGTTCACCAACGGCAGGCTGGCCGAGGACGAAGTTTACGAGCGTTCCCTGAAGGTATTGATGAAACTGCTAAAGGCCGAGGCCGCGCTGATCGCATAAGCCGTGGCTTTTTTGTGCAAATCGGCTATGGTCCGGTCAACAACAGTAACACGAGTTCCCGCATATGCACCTTGATGTGCTTGACCTGAAGGCTTTTTATTACCGCTCGGCGCTGGGCCGCGCGGCACAGCGGGCCGTGCGGGACCGCGTGGTCGAACTGTGGCCCGAGGCCAAGGGGCAAACTGTTGTCGGTTTTGGCTTTGCCGTGCCGCTGTTGCGCCCGTTTCTAAAGGATGCCCGCCGTGTGACCGGATTGATGCCGGGACCGCAAGGGGTGATGGCCTGGCCGGTGGGGATGAAAAACGTCGCCGTTCTTAGCGAGGAAACCATGTGGCCGCTGGAAACCGGATCGGTGGACAAACTGGTGGTGCTGCACGGGCTGGAAACCAGCGAACACCCCTGGGAGCTGCTACAGGAATGTTACCGTGTGCTGGGGCCAGGGGGGCGTGGGCTGTTTGTGGTGCCCAACCGCGTGGGCCTGTGGGCGCGTAGTGACCGCACGCCGTTTGGCTATGGCCACCCCTACAGTCTGGGC
>WGBJ01000072.1 GCA_015494385.1 Marinosulfonomonas sp. | reverse complement strand
TGATTTCGGTTCTGTGGTTACCGGCGATGTATCTGGCCTATACAAAACTGGGGTTTTTGCTGTTTTTCTTCCCCTCCATTGGTCTGCATTGGCAAATGATGAACGGCAAACCTTGACCCGACCCAAGAAAAAATCCCGTAGCACAGGATTGGGACGTGCAAATCGCCCTTTAGATGTGCTAGTGTCAGTGCTCACTCAACATCACAGGGGCGCAACGCATGTCGGAACATATCAGGATTCATAAAGCCAACGGCAAATGGGTGGTGCGCGCAGGCGGCGCTATTCTGGGCGAAAGCAAGAATGCGCTGGAGCTGCTGGAAGGCGATATGAAACCGGTGATCTATTTCCCGCGTGACGATATTGCAATGATTTTTCTGGATGAAAGCGAGCAAAGCAGCCACTGCCCGCACAAGGGCGATGCACGCTATTACTCGATCCAGACCAAAAGTCTGGTGCTGGAAAACGCCGTTTGGTCTTATGAAGACCCCAAGGAATCCGTGGCACAGATCAAGGGCTATCTGGCCTTTGATCCGGCACAGGTGACCGTCGAAG
Organism: Marinosulfonomonas sp.; assembly: GCA_015494385.1. Lineage (GTDB taxonomy): Bacteria > Pseudomonadota > Alphaproteobacteria > Rhodobacterales > Rhodobacteraceae > Profundibacter. The sequence goes on along the minus strand of WGBJ01000072.1, from coordinate 9,248 downwards.
AACTGTAAAAGCATGCCCCGCACCTGATGCGGGGCCTCTTTGATCTCACAGGCTATTCATCGCTCCAGCCGTTTTCCCTGTGTGAACCGTCACAAAAGGGTTTGTTTTTCGACATACCACAGCGGCACAGGGCGGTCATCGCCTTTTCCTCGACCACGGTGCCGTCAGGCAGCACGATCGTTTTGCAGTTTTTCACGATCAACGGGCCGTCCTTGCGGACCTCGATACGGGTTTCTTCACTCATTGTTTGCGTCTCCTGTTTGCGGTTCGAAATCAGCCTAGCGGGTTTTAAACCCGGGCGATAGATCTACGAATGTTCTTCGGCCGCCGTAGCCGCCAGTGCCTTGTTATAGGCTTTCAGCGCATCCACCTGAAACAGCGCCCCCCACAGCTCCGGCGACTCCGCCTCGCTGCCCAGCGTCACCACGGGGATAAAGGCGTGCGCGGTGCTCTCGAAAATCGGCATCGCTTGCTTCAGGGTGGCATTGCCATCGATATAAACCCCCTGCCCGATCAGCTCCCAACAGGCATCATCCGAGGGCGCGCCTTCGGTTCCCCTGGCCCGCATCACGCTGGCCACGCCGCACATCGACAACAGATACGCCTGCGGGCCTGCCGACAGATGCACGCCCTTGCGCTCCAGCAATGTCAAAAAGAACGACCGATCCACGATCCGGCTGGCCAATGCCGTGGACAGCGACACAGCCACCATCACCGCGATCCCTGTTTGCCAGTCGCCGGTCAGCTCGAACACAATCAACGTGGTGGAAATAGGTGCCCCCAGAACGGCGGCCGCGACCGCGCCCATGCCCGCCAGCGCATAGATGGTTTCGGACCCCGATACATTGGGAAAGATCGAGGTCGAGATCAGCCCGAACGCCAGCCCCGTCAGCGCACCGGTCATCAGCGACGGGGAAAAAATGCCGCCGCCCATACGGCCCGCCATGGTGATGGCCACCGCAATCACCTTGATCACCGCGAAAACCATTGCCTGATACAACAGCAGATTGCCGGTCAGCGCCCGCGATGTGGTCTCATACCCCACCCCGATGATATGCGGAAAAACAATCGCCAGCGCGCCCAGCATCGCACCGGCCACCGCGGGGCGCAGCCAGCGGGGCATATGGGTGCGGTTTTGCACATAGGTGCCCAGATCATCGGCCCAAAACACCGCCTTCATCAGCGCCACAGCTACAAGGCCACTGACCAGCCCGAGGATCATAAAGGCCGGCAATTCCACATAAAACACCAGCGACCCTTCGACCGGAACGGTGAATTCGGTAACATCGCCCAGATGTATCCGGCTGATCACCGTGCCCGCCACAGAGGCAATCACGATCGGCGCAAAGGCATGCACCGCGAAGTGCCGTAACACCACTTCCAGCGCAAACAGCGCCCCCGCAATCGGCGCATTGAACGACACCGAAACCGCCGCCGCCACGGCGCACCCTAACAGATCACGCCCGGTAATGCCGTTGGCGTTAATCCGGTTCGACACCCAGCTGGAAATCACCGAGGCCAGATGCACCACAGGCCCCTCGCGCCCGCTGGACCCGCCCGAAGCCAGCGTGATCATCGAGGCAAAGGCACTGGCGATGCCCTCTTTCTGCTCGACCCGCCCTTCGTGCATTGCCGCGCCTTCGATCACATCGGCAACCGAGCGCACCACACCATCATCCGTAAAGCGGTTCAGAATCAGACCCACCACCAGCCCGCCGGCAATCGGGATCGTCAGGATCCAGTACCATTGCAGCGTTTCGGCAAAACTGTGCAGCATATGCAAATCTTCGGCCCCGTAGAGCCAACCTTGCAACGCCGTAATCCCCTTGCGAAAGCCAAGTGCCGCGTATCCCGACGCAATGCCGATCAGCAGTGCAATGAACCAGAACTGGACCTGGCTTGGCCCCTTTTGGCGCAACACACGCAGACCGGTGCGCAGGCTGTCCGCCGCTTCGCCCAGTTTGCGGGCCACCAGTGTTTTTTCCTCGTTCAGCACCGCCAGCGCCCTACTTTTAATTGCGGGCTTTAACCCCGCGTTACCTTGGCCTATCTTGCGCAAAACAGCTTTGAGGCCCGCAATGACCATCCAGTCCGCAATCACCGCATTAACCACTGTTCTAGGGGATCGTCTATCTCTGGCCAAGCCCGATCTGGAGGCCCACGGCGCATCCGAGACCCATTTCGCCCCCGCCCCGCCCGATGCGGTGGCCTATCCGGAGAATACCGACGAAGTTTCGCAGATCGTGAAGATTTGCAATGACCATGACTGCCCCGTCATTCCCTATGGTGCCGGCACCTCGCTCGAGGGGCATACATTGGCGGTGAAGGGCGGCGTAACGATCGATCTGGGGCGCATGAATCGCCTACTGGCCGTGAACGCCGAGGACATGGATGTGGTGATCCAGCCCGGCCTGACCCGCGAGGAGTTGAACACAGAACTGCGCACAACCGGTCTGTTCTTTCCGGTCGATCCCGGTGCCAACGCCACCCTTGGCGGCATGGCCAGCACGCGTGCCAGCGGCACCACCGCGGTGCGATATGGCACTATGCGCGACAATGTTCTGGCGCTTCAGGTGGTGCTGGCCGATGGCCGCATCATCCGCACCGGCAGCCGCGCGCGCAAATCCTCTGCCGGTTACGATCTGACCGCGCTGTTTGTCGGGGCCGAGGGCACCCTTGGCATCATCACCGAACTGACCCTGCGCCTGCATGGCCAGCCCGAGGCAATTTCATCCGCCGTCTGTTCCTTTAACGATATTGGCGATGCGGTAAACGCGGTGATTACCACCATCCAGATGGGCATCCCGATGGCGCGGATCGAATTTATCGACGCTGACACCACGCGCGCCTGCAACGCCTATTCCGGCACTGATATGCCCGAAGTGCCGCATCTGCTGGTGGAATTTCACGGCTCGGATGCGGGCGTTGCCGAGCAGGCCGAACGCTTTGGCGAAATCGTGCAGGACATGGGCGGCACCGGCTTCAAATGGTCCGCCAGAACCGAAGAGCGCAACGCGCTCTGGGACATGCGCCACAAGGCCTATTACGCCTGTGTTGCCCTGCGCAAAGGGGCCACCGCCGTTGTCACCGATGTTTGCGTGCCCATTTCCCGCCTTGCCGAAGCGGTCGAGGAAACCCGCGCCGACATCGCCGCCAGCCCTATTCCGGGTCCGATCCTTGGCCATGTGGGGGATGGCAATTTCCACGCGATCCTGTTGGTGGAACCGGGCAATGCCGATGAAATGAAAGCCGCAAAAGAGCTGTCAAACCGCATGGTCGAACGGGCGCTGGCAATGGGCGGCACCGCCACCGGCGAGCACGGCATTGGCATGGGCAAGCTGGATTATATGCAGGCCGAACATGGGGGCGGCTGGGATGTGATGGGGGATATCAAATCTGTACTGGACCCCAAAGGCACGCTTAATCCATCCAAGGTTGTTCGACCCGCCTGACAGCTTTCCTTTAACATGATGTAATACATCAAAACTCTGTGTTCCCGGTTCACAAGTTGGCGCAATTTGATAAGAATGATACCCTGAAATTATAATTTAGAAATTTTTCCCTGAGTGGTTTGCACGCATATATACTCTTTCCGGAATTACGGGCCGGAAAGGAAATTGCGCAAGTTTGGTTTTGGGAGTTTAGGGTAACGCGCGACATGGTCAGAAAAACAGGCAAAATCAACAGCGAGACTCCGCCCGGGGTGCGCGATGATGTGATTGATCGCCTGTACGAAGTCGCCATGGACCCCACCCGCTACGAAGAGCTTCTGGACCATTGGGAAGAGATGATCCGCCCCTTGCGCGACGGTGCGAATGGCACTTTGGTCACGGTTGACCTGGATGCCGAATACATCAGCCATTTCACCCGTGCCGACCGTTTTTTGGAAAAACTGGATGAAAACCCCGCCTCTGAAAACCATTTGTCAAATGTAGACAAGGCGGCTGCATTCCTGATCGGTCGGGATTTGCGACTTGTGGACGTGAACAGTTCCGCAGTGCAGGTGCTTGGCGTGCAAAAGGGCGACAAGCTGTCGGACCTACCGATTGAACCGGATGATCTGGCAGCGCTGGAAAATCAGGCCGCCGCCATGTTGATCAGCAACAGCGATAAAGCGGCCGTATTTCGTGCCCGCATGACTGACAGCAACCGTTTGGTGGTGTTCCAGTTGCAAACCCTGCGGCAGGAAGACGAGCCTCCGCTGGTGGTGGCCATCACTTCCGAGGTCAGCTGGCCCGAAGGGTTTGACACCCTGCTGAATTCTGCCTTTGGTCTGACAACGGCGGAAACCGGTGTTGTGCGGGGGCTTGCCGAATGTCAAAGCCTACGCGAGATCGCCGAGGCCCGCGGGCGGTCTGTCGATACGGTGCGGGCACAATTGAAATCGGTTCTGGGCAAAACCGAAACCCGTTCACAAACCGAACTGGTCCGCCTGACCCTGTCGATGATGGACATCGCCAGTTACACCGAAGACAGCACCGCACAGGTTTTTGGCGAAAGCACTGGCACCCATAATCTGGAAACACGCCCCTTTCATGTACTGACCCTGCGGGACGGACGAAAAATGGATTACCTGATCTTGGGTGATCCAAACGGGCGGCCATTGCTCTTTTTACCGCAAGATTACGGGCTGGTGCGCTGGCCTGCCCCGGCCGAGGCCATAGCGACAAAACGGGGTTTGAAAATTGTTGTTCCCTTACGGCCCGGCTACGGAAACTCCTCGCCTTTTCCAAAGAAAAAAGAACTTGGGCCAACCATCACCGATGATCTTATTCAACTAATGGATCATCTGGAGATCGACCGCTGCCCGTTCGTATCCCTTGGCTCGGACGTCTTTTATTCCGCTTATTTGCATCAATCCCACCCTGAGCGCATAAGTGCCGTTATCGCCTGTTCCGGAACATTCCCGCTGGACAAATCCGCACAATATGAACGCATGGATAAATGGCACCGGTTCATTCTGGCAGGGGCCAGATATACCCCGCACCTGTTACCCTTCATGGTCAAAGCGGGATTTTCTTTGGCGCGCCGGTTGGGGAAACGACGCTTTGTTCATGCGGTTTATGGCGGCTCGAAGGCCGATGTCGCAACTTTCGAGAACCCCGAGGTTTTCGAGGCGATGGTCTGCGGGTCCGATGTCTGTCTGTCAAAGACCCACAGCGCCCACAAACCCTTTGCAATGGAGGTTATTGCACAGGAAACGACCGATTGGGCGCCGGTTCTGGAAAACCTGCAAGGATCGGTTCCGGTGCATTATCTGAATGGTTTGCAAGACCCGCAGGTTCCGGCTGAAACCCTGCGCGAGTTTCAACAGAAATACCCCTGGATCAATTTTCACACCTATGAAGATGCAGGCCAGTTGGTATTTTTCCTGAAATGGCCCGAGATCATTCCGTTAATTGAAAAATATTTGTAATATTTTCGCAGTTTACCCCATATGGGGTATGACGACTCTCCGCCGACCGGTGCAACCTGTATATATTGAAACACGGTGAACAGGTTACTCGCTGCAAACCCTAAGTTCTTTTACGAATACGCCATCCCCCTTCCGGGGTGGTTCGTTCAAAATGCATAGATCCGGGTTACCGGGATTCGGGATGGTTAATTGATGGCAATGGCACATTATATTCAGTGCTAAACATTGGGTGACTGTCCCGAATTTTACCTTTCCACAATCAGGGATTTTGCGGCCTCGCGTGCCGCATCTGTTACGGTATCTCCTGACAACATCCGCGCGATTTCATCAATACGGGCAGTGTCATCCAGCGGCACAACCGCCGATGTGGTCTGCCCCTTTGCCACGCGTTTTTCCACCCGCCAGTGGTGCGCACCACGTGCGGCCACCTGCGGTGAATGGGTGACAACCAGCACCTGTGCGCCATCCGCCAGCGCGGCCAGCCGCCGCCCGACAGCATCCGCCGTTGCCCCGCCCACGCCGCGGTCGATTTCATCAAATATCATCGTGATGCCGCTGGTTTGCGCCGTCAGACAGACCTTCAGCGCCAGCAAGAACCGCGACAGCTCCCCGCCCGAAGCAATCTTGTTCAACGGCCCCGAAGGCGCGCCGGGGTTGGTGGCCACGGTGAACACCACCGCATCCTGCCCGTCCGGCCCTGCATCCGCGGCAGTGATTTCCGTGGTAAACACCGCCCGTTCCATTTTCAGCGGAGCCAGTTCGGCGGCCATCGCCTTGTCCAGCGCACGGGCTGCTTTTTGGCGTTTGGCGGTCAGTTTAGCGGCCATCTCGCCATAGGTTTTTTCCTCGGCTGCAAGCGCTGCCCGCAGGTCGGCAACATTCCCTTCGCCCTGATCCAGCGCGGTCAGCTTTTCGTGCAGGGTATCGGCAAACCCGCCCAGATCGTCGGGCAATACCTCGTGCTTGCGGGCCAATGCGCGGATCGCGAACAGGCGTTCTTCGGTATGTTCCAGCTCGGACGGATCAAACGCCAATGCCTCAAGCGTTGCCTCGACCCCGGCCTGTGCTTCACCCAAGGCATCCTGCGCCCGTATCAAAGCCTCAAGCGGGCCGGAAAGACGCCCCTCGGCCTGATCCGCCGCCCCTTCCAGCCAGCGGGTGGCATCATTCACCAGCCCCTCGGCCCCCTCGTAGCCGATCGCGGCAAGGGCTTTGGACACATCCTCGCGGATGCGTTCAGCCCCTTGCATAAGGCGGCGTTTGGCGTCCAGTGCGGCCTCTTCCTGTGGCTGTGGGTCCAGCGTGTCCAGTTCCGCCACCGCATGGCGCAGGAATTCTTCCTCGGCGCGCACAGCCGCCAGATCGGCCTCGGCCTGTTCTAACGTCTTGCGGGCATTTCCAACCGCCCGCCATTGCCGCCGCAAGGCATCCAAGTCTTTGGTATGATTACCAAAATCATCCAGCAGGGCCATATGCCCGCGCGGGTTCAACAGCCCGCGATCATCAAACTGGCCGTGCAATTCCACCAATGTATCCGACAGCGCGCGCAGCACCTCGCCGGAACAACGCCTGTCATTGACCCACGCGGTTTTGCGCCCGTCTTTGGTGTTGACCCGCCGTAAAATCAGCTCGTCGTCAACCGGCAGGCCGGCCTCTTCCAGCACCGCCCGCGCCGCGTGGCCTTCGGGCAGATCGAACACCGCCACCACCTCGCCCTGATCGGCACCAGAGCGTACCAGTTCGGCCCGCCCGCGCCAGCCCAGCACAAAGCCAAGCGAATCCAGCAAAATGGATTTCCCCGCCACGGTTTCACCCGTCAACACGTTCAAACCAGGCTGGAACGCAAGTTCCAGCCTGTCGATGATTAGAATGTCCCGAATATCAAGGCTTCTGAGCATAGGTTCCCCGATCTTGCCCGATCAGAGCCATTCGCCCTTGATCATCTGGCGGTAAATCGTTGCCAGCCAGTTTTTACCGCGCACCTTGGGTTCCAGCCCCTTGCCGGTCAGCAAGCGATAGCTGTCCTGATACCACTCGGTCGATTTGAAGTTGTGGCCAAGAATCGCGGCGGCGGTCTGGGCCTCTTCGTCCAGACCCAGCGACAGATAGGCCTCGACCAGACGATGCAGTGCTTCGGCTGTGTGGGACGTGGTCTGGAATTGCTCGACCACCACGCGGAAACGGTTGATCGCGGCAGTAAAATGCCCGCGCTTCAGGTAATAACGACCGATTTCCATTTCCTTGGCTGCCAGATGGTCAAACGCCAGATCGAATTTCAGAATCGCGGAACGGGCGTATTCACTATCCGGGTAGCGTTCGATTACCGTGCGCAGCGCCTGCAACGCCTGAAAAGTCAGGCCCTGATCACGGCCCACATCATCGATCTGGTCATAATATGAAATGGCCAGCAAATACTGTGCATAGGCGGCGTCTTCGTCTGCGGGGTAGAAATCAATGAATCGCTGCGCGGCGGCGCGGCTTTCTTCGTATTTCTTATCCTTGTGAAAGGCGAATGCCTGCATGATCAACGCGCGTTTGGCCCATTCCGAATAGGGATACAGGCGCTCGACCTCGCCAAACAGTTTGGTGGCTTCGGTGGCTTTGCGCTTGGTTTCCAGCTCGAACTCGGCGCGTTTGTACAATTCTTCGGCGCTGTAGGATTCAAGAGGACGCTCTTTTGCGCGATTGCCCCCTTTACCAGAGCAGCCAGCCGTAATGGCCAAAGCAGCCATCATTCCAATCAGAATCAAGCGTGTTTTACCGCGTGCCATTCCCCGACTACCCCGTCATATGCCTGTACGGACCGCTTTGGTCCCAATTACTTCGACTCTGTCTAGCACAGAAAAATCCGGTGCAAAACGCCTTAACGTCGCTTTTTTCACAGCTTGTTTAGGGGATTACACAACGGCGGGCAAATCGGCGCGGTGAACACCGACACCGGGCAAGCGCGAGGCGATGGTTTCGTCACACTCCACCATGCGATAGGCGCCCGGTGTGGCAAACAGTTTGCGCAGCAATTTGTTGGTCATCGCGTGGCCAGCACGAACACCGGTGTAGCGACCCAACAGCGGCGCACCGGCCAAGGCCAAATCACCCAATGCGTCCAGCATTTTATGGCGCACGGCTTCGTCCTTGTGGCGCAGGCCACCGGGGGAAAGCACCGTATCGCCATCCACAACAACCGCATTTTCAACGGTGCCACCAAGGGCCAGACCATTGGCGCGCATCATATCAACGTCTTTTTGCAAACAGAAAGTGCGGCTATCGGACAGTTCACGCACAAAGGCACCATTGGCCATATTCAGGGTTTTGTTCTGGCGACCGATCAGTTCGGACTGTTCGGCAAAATCAATGTGGAAATCAATGTGCAGGGTATCGGATGGCTCAAGGCGGGCCGTGGCCAAGCCGTCGCTGACTTCGACCGTTTGCAAAACCTCGATTGCGCGAACAGGGGCATCCAGACGCTGCAGACCTGTTGCAACCAGTGATTCTACAAATTCAGCCGAAGATCCGTCCAGAACCGGCACTTCGGGGCCGTCAATTTCGATCAACGCGTTCTGCACACCACATCCGGCCAGCGCGGCCATAATATGTTCGATGGTCGAAACCGAGGCCCCTGCCCCGTTCGAAATCTTTGTGCAAAGCCGCGTGTCACTGACGGCATCGTAACGGGCGGGAATCAAAGTATCACCATCCAGATCGGTGCGACGGAACCAGATACCGTAATGTGCCGAAGCGGGGTGCAATGTCATGCGCACGGGCTCGCCAGTGTGAAGGCCAACGCCGGTAAAGCCGACTGTCGATTTGATCGTTGTTTGCATTCAAGCCCCGT
>WGBJ01000071.1 GCA_015494385.1 Marinosulfonomonas sp. | reverse complement strand
ATGGCGGAGAGACAGGGATTCGAACCCTGGGTAGGCTTGCACCCACAACGGTTTTCGAGACCGCCCCGTTCGACCACTCCGGCACCTCTCCGCGTGATTGGCGACTGTTGTCGAACCGTGGCTGTATCTAAGGGCTGGACGCGACGGATACAATAGGGAAAATGACCGGATTTGTGAATCTGCCAAAACCCGGATACGCCAAGCGGGACATGCCCTGTCACAGGTGTCTTTCCCGAAACCGGATTTACCCCTATACATGCTGAAAATATGCACCCCGACAGGATGGCCAATGTTGAAACGATTATCCCTGATCTTGCTGTTGTTTACTCTGGCACCGATGGCTTACGCCCAGCCGAGCGGCAAAGTAGAGCAATTGGCCAACCTTTTGCGCCTGCAACCGATGTTCGATGTGATGCGCGAAGAAGGCCTAACCTATGGCGCCGATCTGGATCGCGAGATGCTGGGCGGGGCAGGGGGCATTGGCTGGCAGCGGGCGATCGGCAAAATATATCAGCCTGACCGGATATGGCAGACCTTCTTGCCGGTTTTTACCGCGGAACTGGAAAATGCCGATGTCGATTCCATGATTGCGTTTTTCAAGACCGATCTTGGCGCAAGGATCGTCGCGCTGGAACTTGAGGCCCGCCGCGCCTTGCTGGACAAAACGATCGAGGCCGCCAGCAAAGAACAATTCCACGCCATGGCCGAAACCGGATCGCCCCGGATGAAACTGCTGGAAGAACTGGTTCAGGCGAATGATCTGGTGGAATTCAACGTCATGTCGGCGCTGAACGCCAGCTATGCCTTTTATTCCGGTATGATTGCCGGTCAGGCCTTTGAAACCCCGCCAAGCGATGCCGAGGTTCTGAAAGAGGTCTGGGCACAAGAAGAAGAGATCCGTCTGGATACCAACGAGTGGCTTTATTCCTATATGGTGCTGGCCTATCAACCGCTAACGGATGACGAATTGCGCCGTTATGTCGATTTTTCCAAAAGCAAAGCCGGACGGGCGCTGAATGCGGCGCTGTTTGCGGCCTATGACGCGGTTACGGTGAATGTGTCCAGGGCGCTGGGGCTGACTGTGGCGCATTTCATGCAAGGGCAGGAATTGTAACGTCTAACGCCCGTTGACCATCAGCGCGATCACCAGCTGTTCGCGGGCCTCTGCGGTGTTGGGACGATACATGGCGATGTCTTTTTGCAAGGTCTGCAACACTTGCGCGCGGTTTGAATTATGCACAGCTGCCAGATCAAAGGCCTTGTCCAGCGCCGGACCGCCGCCAACGCCAATGTCGGTCAGGATTTCAAACTGGTGCGCGTTGACATGATCGGAAACCTTCTTGCGCCGCGCATTATAAGTGGTGTTTTCCACCGCATTGCCAACCGCCATGCCGGGCCACATCAACGGGTTTCCCAGATGCCCCATGTCGCACCCCCCCAATGCCAGAACGGCCACTGTCAAAATAATACGCATTTCCCTATATTCCTTTACTCATAACGCTTGACTTATATCCGTATTTCCCAGATAAGCGCGCATCTTGGCAAGGCTTCCCTTGTCAGGTTTATGAAATGACGCCCGAACGGGCGCGCAGTTCGAGGCGCCGATACTGGCAAAACACCCCAACAGGGGCGGCCACAGAACGCGGATGAAATGAAGGAATACCAGATGTTTGCGGTTATGAAAACCGGCGGCAAGCAATACAAGGTTCAGGCAGGCGATGTTCTGCGGATCGAACGTATTGCGGCTGATGCGGGCGAAAAAGTCCAGTTCAACGAAATTCTGATGGTTGGCAACACAATCGGCACACCCACTGTAACCGGTGCGGGCGTTCAGGCCGATGTGATCGACCAGATCAAAGGCGAAAAGCTGATCCACTTTGTCAAGCGTCGTCGCAAGCATGGCTCCAAGCGCACCAAAGGCCACCGTCAAAAGCTGACACTGGTCCGGATCACCGAGATCCTGGAAAAAGGCGCTGACAAGTCGGGTGTTAAAGAAGCTGTTGGCACAGGGTCGGTTTCGGCTGCTGCGCTGGCTGCCCTGAAACCCGCCAGCAACAAGCCAGTCAAGGCTGCACCGGCGAAGAAGGCCAAGGCAGAAGCCAAACCGGCCAAAGCCAAGGCAGAAGCAAAACCTGCCGCCAAGCCCGCCAAAAAGGCAGCCGCCAAACCGGCCGCTACGGGTGCTGACGATCTGAAAAAACTGTCAGGCGTTGGCCCGGCACTGGAAAAGAAGCTGCACGAAGCTGGCGTAACCACATTTGCCCAAATCGCGGGCTGGTCTGCGGATGATATTGCTGATATGGACGGGAAACTGTCGTTCAAAGGCCGTATCGAGCGCGAAGGCTGGGTCGAACAGGCCAAAGAACTGGCTAAAGGCTAAGGAGAGACAAGATGGCACATAAAAAAGCAGGCGGTTCATCCCGCAACGGTCGCGACTCTGCTGGTCGCCGCCTTGGCGTTAAGAAATTTGGCGGCGAGTCCGTCATTCCAGGCAACATTATCCTGCGTCAGCGCGGCACAAAGATGTGGCCGGGCGAAGGCGTAGGTATGGGCAAGGATCACACAATCTTTGCAACTGTCGAAGGTCAGGTGACCTTCCACAAAGGCCTTAAACGCCGCACATTTATTTCGGTCCTTCCGGCAGCGGAGGCCGCTGAATAAGCCGAAACCTTATGGTAAGAATTTAAAGGGATCGGTGGCAACATCGGTCCTTTTGCTTTTTTGACACTTTCGCGCCTGAAAAACGCACCGGTGTCACAATAGATTGAAGGTCCGGTGATACCCTGACGTCTTGTAACGGGACGGCTCAATTGCCATCTGATCCAGATGCGACCCGAAAGGAGGGCCAGCATGAGACTCGAACAGATCATTAACCAGCCGGTGATAGAAACCGAACGGTTCACCCTGCGCCCGTTGCGCAAATCAGATGCCGGCCTGCTGGAGCTATATTCAAGCGACGAGCGGATTGCGCGTTCGACCACCTCGATCCCGCACCCGCTGCCGCCGGGCACCACCGAAGCCTTTATCGCCCGTGTCACCGCCGATGATCGCCGCGAGGATGTCTGGGTTCTGGATGGCTCGGCCCATGGACACGCTGAATTGCTGGGCGTGATCGGGCTGACCTGTATTGAACGCGGGCAGGCCGAAATCGGCTACTGGATCGCCCCGGCGTTCTGGAACACCGGCTATGCCTCGCAAGCGGTCAATGCCCTGATCGAGGCCAACCCCAAAGGGTGCAAAACGATCTTTGCCGAGGTGTTTCAGGACAACCCCGCATCGGCCCGCGTTCTGACCAACGCAGGGTTCGAATATATCGGTGATGCAGAAAGCTTTTCGGTGGCCCGCGATGCCACAGTGGCGACATGGACCTATATCAAGAAGATGGACGAGGCTTGAGGCCGGACGTTTTCTGTTCTATCGCCTAGACAGACAATTATTTAAGGCCGCAAACCAATGAAATTCCTCGATCTAGCCAAAGTTTACATCCGCTCGGGCGGCGGCGGCGGCGGCTGTGTGTCGTTCCGGCGTGAAAAATACATCGAATATGGCGGTCCCAACGGCGGTGACGGCGGGCGTGGTGGTGATGTCTGGGCCGAAGGCGTGGACGGGCTGAACACGCTGATCGATTTTCGCTATCAGCAGCATTTCTTTGCCAAGAACGGTCAGCCCGGCATGGGCGCGCAACGCACCGGTGCCGATGGCGACGATATTGTCCTGCGGGTGCCCGTGGGCTGTGAAATTCTGGACGAGGACGAAGAAACCGTCATCGCCGACATCACCGAGGTTGGCCAACGTGTGTTGCTGGCCAAGGGTGGCAATGGCGGCTTTGGCAACCTGCACTTCAAATCCCCCACCAACCGCGCGCCGCGCCGCGCCAATCCGGGGCAGGAGGGGGTTGAGCGCACCCTTTGGCTGCGCCTGAAACTGATTGCCGACGCGGGCCTGCTGGGCATGCCGAATGCCGGTAAATCCACCTTTCTGGCCGCCACATCCAACGCACGGCCCAAAATCGCCGATTACCCCTTCACCACGCTGCACCCCAATCTGGGCGTGGTCGGGGTGGATGGTGCGGAATTCGTGATGGCCGACATTCCGGGCCTGATTGCCGGTGCCTCCGAAGGGCGCGGCATTGGCGACCGGTTCCTTGGCCATGTCGAACGCTGCTCGGTTCTGCTGCATCTGGTGGATGCCACCAGCGAAGACGTGGCCGAAGATTACCGCGTGATCATCAACGAGCTGGAGCAATATGGCGGCCATCTGGCCGACAAACCCCGCGTGACTGCGCTGAACAAAATCGACGCGCTGGATGATGAAGAACGCACCGAAAAACGCGCTGAACTAGAGGCCGCAGTGGGTGGCCCCGTCTATATGATGTCGGGCGTATCTGGCGAAGGGCTGACCGACGTTTTGCGTGCGGTGCGGGCCGAGATCACCGAAGATAAACTGCGGATCAAAAAGGCCGAAGCGGCCGAGACGGAGGACGACAGCGGGGAGGAAGCCGAATGGCATCCCTGACCCGCGCCAAACGTCTGGTGATCAAGATCGGCTCGGCCTTGCTGGTGGACCGCGACACAGGCGCTTTGCGGGCTGAATGGCTGCATTCACTGGCGCAAGATGTGGCATGGTTGCGCGGGCAGGGGGCGGATGTTATTCTGGTTTCCTCCGGCTCTATCGCGCTGGGGCGCGGTGTGCTGGGCCTGCCATCATGTGAACTGGCGCTGGAACAATCCCAGGCCGCTGCCGCCGTTGGCCAGATCCGTCTGGCCCGCGCCTACGAGGAAGAACTGGCGCCCCACGGCATCACCACCGCGCAGGTGCTGGTGACGCTGGAAGACAGCGCCAACCGCCGCCGTTATCTGAACTCCCGCGCCACACTGGAACAATTGCTGTCGCTGGGCGTGGTGCCGATCGTCAATGAAAACGACACCATCGCCACCGACGAAATCCGCTTTGGCGACAATGACCGTCTGGCGGCGCAGGTGGCTGTGACGGTGGGGGCGGACCAGTTGATCCTGTTGTCCGATATCGACGGATTTTACAGCGCCAACCCCGCGCAGGATACGGGTGCCAAACGCTATGAAGTGATCGAACAGATCACGCCCGAAATCGAGGCGATGGCGGGCGATGCCGGATCAGGTCTGTCCAAGGGCGGGATGAAAACCAAACTGATGGCCGCGAAAACCGCAATGGCCGCAGGCTGTGCGATGGCAATCTGCAACGGCTTTGCCATGCGTCCGCTCACCGCGCTGGAGAACGGCGCGAATGCCACATGGTTTACCCCTGTGGACGATCCGCAAACCGCCCGCAAACGCTGGATTGGCGCGATGAAACCCAAAGGCACGGTGACGGTCGACGCCGGCGCCGCCCGCGCGCTGGCCCGTGGCAATTCGCTGCTGCCCGCCGGTGTGACGGCTGTGTCGGGCGATTTTGGCCGTGGTGATCCGCTTACCATCCTTGGCCCCGATGCTGCACCGCTGGGGGCAGGCCTGTCGCGCTATACCGCGCAAGAGGCGCAATTGATCAAGGGGCACCGGTCAGATCAGATCGAGAAAATACTTGGCTATGAGCCACGCACCGCCCTGATCCACCGTGATGATATGGTGCTGTAATTTCTGACTAATTCCGCTGGAGATAAACCAATGAGTGATGAAATCAAAACCATGATGTCCGATCTGGGCACCCGCGCCAAAGCGGCCTCGGCCGAACTGGGGTTTGCCAGTTCCGAGGCCAAGGAAAAGGCGCTGATGGCAGCGGCTGACGCGATTGTCGCCAATACGGACGACATTCTGGCGGCGAACGAAAAAGACATGGCCTATGGCCGCGACAAGGGGCTGACAGCGGCGATGCTGGACCGGCTGATGCTGGATGATGACCGGATCAACGCGATGGCGGCGGGTTTGCGAACCGTGGCGGCGCAAAAGGATCCGGTGGGCGATGTGATCGCCGAATGGGACATGCCATCGGGCCTGCACATCAAACGGGTGCGCACGCCTTTGGGGGTGATCGGTGTGATCTATGAAAGCCGCCCGAATGTAACGGCGGACGCGGGCGCGCTGTGCCTGAAGGCCGGCAATGCGGTGATCCTGCGCGGTGGCTCGGAAAGTTTCCATTCCTCGGGCGCGATCCATGCCTGTCTGGTGCAGGGGCTAAAGGCGGCGGGGCTGCCCGAGGACGCCATCCAGCGGGTGCCGACACGGGATCGGGCGGCGGTGCAGGAAATGCTGCGAATGACCGACAGCATCGACGTGATCGTGCCGCGTGGCGGCAAGGGGCTGGTCGGGCTGGTGCAACGCGAGGCCCGCGTGCCGGTGTTTGCCCATCTTGAGGGCATTGTGCATGTCTATATCGACGCCTCGGCCGACCCTGAAAAGACCCGCAAGGTGGTGCTGAACGCCAAGACACGGCGCACGGGGATTTGCGGTGCGGCGGAATGTTTGCTGGTGCATCGGGATGCGGCAGGGCTGGGCCAGCAGGTGATTGATGATCTGATGGCGGCGGGCATCGAGGTGCGGGCCGGTGCAGGGTTGCAGGGCAGCAAGCCTGCCACGGATGATGATTTCGGCATGGAATATCTGGATTCAATCATTGCCGCCAAACTGGTGGATGATATTGACGCCGCGATCGCCCATATCCGTGAATTCGGCAGCAACCACACCGATGCCATCATGGCCGAGGATGCAAACGCCGCCGCGCGGTTTTTCGAGCGGCTGGACAGTGCGATTTTGATGCACAATGCCTCGACCCAGTTTGCCGATGGTGGCGAATTCGGCATGGGGGCGGAAATTGGTATTGCCACAGGTAAAATGCACGCCCGCGGGCCGGTCGGGGCCGAGCAGCTAACCAGCTTCAAATATATCGTTACAGGGGACGGAGCAGTGCGGAGCTAAGGGTTTGCGCCGCCTGATGGCGTCGCCCCGCGCGCCCCTGACGGGGCGCGTTGCCTCCGGCGGGGATATTTTTGCCATTTGGAAGCAGGGTTAGAAAGACAGGGAAATCGTGCCTTCACGCAAATCGGTTTTCAGGGCGCGGCCTGCCTGTTGCACCGCATCGGGAACCAGCGCAAAGTGAACGTCGGACGGGGACAGATCAACTTTGTTGATCGGTGAAACCAGCATTTCCCATTTCTCGGCATCGATATTCATCTTGTCAGCCATACAGGCCAGCCGCCAGCCATCCGGCCCCTGACGCACCTTGACGGTGCCGCCAAAAGCCATTGCGCTTTCGAAACACTGGATCAGCAAGAAGGCCAGCTTGACCTCGGAACGAGGCAGGCTGTTTTCGCTGTTCCAGTCATATTGCACCCGACCTGCTGCCCCCATATCGCGCAGGATCGAGGTGATTTCCGACAGGCCGACCATGGCCCCCGGACCTGCCGCGCCAAACGCGATGCGGAAAAAACGGATGCGGGCATTGGCGCTGGCCACGCTTTCGCTGATCAGGGCCATTTCCGGCCCGTCCACCGATCCCGCCATGCCCAGCAGTTCAACCCCGTTGCCAATCGCCCCCAGAGGGCTGATAAGATCGTGACAGATACGCGAGCCGATCAGGGCGGCGATGGTGCTTTGTGTGTTCATGGTCTAACTTCCTGTCCTGCGAAAGGGGGCGTCCTTATGAATGAATTGCTGGAACCGGGCATGTTGGTGAAACACCCGACCCGGCCCGAGTGGGGCCTTGGGCAGGTACAATCACGGATAAATGGTAAAATAACCGTTAATTTCGAACATGCAGGCAAGGTTGTTATTGTCGGAAGCGAGATTGAACTCATGCTGGTGGATCCTTGAGGCTCTTGCATGGCGGGTTGCGGTTTACGCTAGCACAGCTTAGGCGCGAGTCAATCAGGGCATCGGCGGGCTGTTGCTATTTCAGGGCGCAATTCGTAGAAGTTGGGCTAGTGTTTGGACACCGGATGTGATGGGTAAATGACCTTCGAAGATACGAAATTCGAACTGCGCCTTGCACAATCCAGGGCCGACCTGCACGCCGCCCAGCGGCTGCGTTACGAGGTGTTTATTCAGGAACTGGGCGGAGATGGCCCGCTGGTGGACCATGACGCGCGGCTGGAGCGAGATCAATTCGACGAATTCTTTGATCACCTGTTGCTGATCGACAAAACGCAGCCTGAAGGATCAAGCAAGCACGTTGTCGGGGTTTACCGGCTGTTACGCGGGGATATGGCCGAAAAGGCCGGGCGGTTCTATTCCGAGGACGAATACGACCTGAGCGCGATCAAATCCAGCGGCCGGCGGTTGATGGAACTGGGCCGGTCCTGCGTGCATCCCGATTATCGCGGCAGTCGGGCGATGTATTTGCTGTGGAACGGCCTTGGGGCCTATGTTCTGGAGCACGAAATCGAGGTGATGTTCGGGGTGGCCAGTTTTCATGGCACCGACATTAACGCCATCCGCGAGCCACTGGCCTGTTTGCACCATTTTCACCTTGCCCCCGAAGAGGTGCGGGCGCGGGTGCTGGAGCCGCATTTCCAGACGATGGATTTGTTACCGGCTGACCGGATCGACCGCCGCGCGGCGGCCCGCGCCATGCCGACCCTGATCAAGGCCTATCTGCGGCTGGGCGGATATGTGGGCGAGGGCGCGTTTATTGACCACAGTTTCAACACCACCGATGTGTTTTTGCTGATGGACACGCAGAATATCAGCGAAAAGAACCGCACGCTCTATACCAAGGGACGCCACGGATGAGCGGGATGTGGTATCCCGAAGAGGCCGAGGTGCCCTATAAGGTGACGCCGATGGGCTGGGTTCGGGTGGTGCTGCGTGTGGTGCCGATGCTGCTGGTTATTCTGGGCGGTTTGGCTGTGCTGCTGCTGCTGCGACTGATCGAGCGGCCATTGTTCGGGATGGATCGGCCAATCACCCCCTATATCACCCAGTTTGTTTGCAAATCCGCCTTGTTTATCATGGGGTTGCGCCTGATCGTTACAGGCGGGCGGATGAAGAAAAAGGGCGCTGTGGTGGCCAATCATGCGTCCTGGCTGGATATTTTCACCCTGAACGCGGCCAAACGGATTT
>WGBJ01000070.1 GCA_015494385.1 Marinosulfonomonas sp. | reverse complement strand
CACCGGAATGGTATCGGCGGCAAACAGGGTATGCAGCACGCCGGGATCAACCTGCGTCGGTGTGCCGACAAAGCCAAGCGCCGGATTTGTCTGCTCGCAAGTGATCAAGCCAGCGTCCTTGCCCGAGAGACCCACGGCCTTGCCGCCCTGATCGTTGATCGCCTGCACGATTCGTTTGTTCACACGGCCTGACAGCACCATTTCCACCACTTCGACGGTGGCGGCATCGGTCACCCGTTTGCCATCGACAAAATCCGATTTGACGCCCAGCCGCTCCAGCATCTGGTTGATCATCGGCCCGCCGCCATGCACGATCACAGGGTTCACCCCGACCTGCTGCATCAGCACGATATCACGGGCGAAACTGTCCATTTCCTCATCATCGCCCATCGCATGACCGCCGAATTTCACAACGACAGTGGCCCCGCCATAGCGTTGCAACAACGGCAGCGCATGGGAAAGGGTGCGGGCGGTGGCGATCCAGTCTCGGTTCATGGCGTCTTGCTTCTTCATCTGTTTCATCCCTTGTTCCATACCGTGTTAATCGCTGGGCGCGGCTGTGCCAAGTGATTGTATTTCCGCGCCGCTGTGCATAGGTTCAGGTCAAGCAATGATCGGGGATCAAAATGGCCAAGAATGACAGACGCAAAACCATGCTGCTGACCGGTGCCAGCCGTGGCATCGGCCATGCAACCGTGCAATATTTCAGCGCCAAGGGCTGGCGGGTGATCACCTGTTCGCGCCATCCGTTTCCGGAAAAATGCCCTTGGGGTGGCGGTCAGGAAAACCATGTGCAGATTGATCTGGCCGACCCGCGCAAAACCATCGAAGCGATTAAGGAAATCCGCAGCAAACTGGATGGCAGGCTGGACGCACTGGTGAACAATGCAGGCATTTCCCCCAAAGGGCCGAATGGCGAGCGGCTGAACACGCTGGATACGGATCTGGCCACATGGGGCCATGTGTTCCATGTGAATTTCTTTGCCTCGGTCGTGCTGGCGCGCGGTTTAAAGGACGAATTGGCGGCCGCCAAAGGCTCGGTTGTGAATGTAACGTCGATTGCGGGGGTGCGGGTGCATCCGTTCGCGGGCGCGGCCTATGCCACCTCCAAGGCGGCGCTGGCGGCCCTGACGCGCGAGATGGCGCATGATTTCGGACCAATGGGCGTGCGGGTCAACGCGATTGCCCCGGGCGAGGTGGAAACAGCGATCCTTAGCCCCGGTACCGAGAAAATCGTTGATCAACTGCCCCTGCGCCGGTTGGGCCAGCCGGAAGAGGTGGCCGCGGCGATCTATTTCCTGTGTTCGGACGAATCATCCTACATTTCCGGCACCGAGCTGGAAGTGAATGGCGCGCAGCACGTTTAGGAATTAGACCAGATCAGCGATAATACTGCGCAGGATCGGGATGCCTTCGCCCTTTTCGGATGATGTCAGCACCAGTTCGGGATAGGCCGCAGGATGTTTGGATATGGCTTTGCGCACTTGTTCCAGCACTTTTGTGCGGTCCTTGTCCTTGACCTTGTCCAGCTTGGTCATCACCACCTGAAATGTCACCGCTGAACGATCCAGCAGTTTCAGAATTTCCTCGTCCACGTCTTTTACGCCGTGACGTGCATCAATCAGCACAAAGGCACGGCGCAGGGTTTGGCGGCCGGACAGGTAATTCTTTAGCAGACGTTGCCATTTTTCCACTACGGGCAGTGGCGCATTGGCATAGCCATAGCCGGGCAGGTCGACCAGATAGGGACCGTTCAGCGTTGTGAAATAGTTAATCTCCTGCGTGCGGCCCGGCGTGTTCGAGGCCCGCGCCAACCCCTTGCGGCCGGTCAGCGCATTGATCAGGGTGGATTTCCCCACGTTCGAGCGGCCCGCGAAACATACTTCCAGCCGGTCGGGGGGCGGCAGGCCGTCCATGGCGACCACGCCTTTCAGGAATTCGGTATTGCCCGCAAACAGTTTGCGGCCGCGCTCTTTGGCCTCTGCATCGGGGGCTTCGGCAATTGTAAACGGAATTTCCATCATAGCACCTCGATTTCATCACCAAGGGCGATCTGCCCGTCTTTGACAACCACACCATAAACCCCGAACTGTTTGTGGCCCCAGTTGTCCTGTAACGCGTCCAGCGTGGCGGCGTCGCGTTTGCCGGTGGCTGGGTTAACGGTCGTCGCCATACAGCGGGTGATGCGTTCGCGAATCTCCAGAACAGCCCCGCCAATGCGCAACTGTTTGCCGACCCAGTCGAATTCTTCCCATGGCTTTAGCCCGTCAAACCACAGATTGCCACGCCAGCGCAGTGGCGACAGGTCCGTGCCCAGTTTTTCACCCAGCGCGCGGTTGGTCGCCAGATTGTTCAGGCTGATCGACGGGAAATCCGTGTCGGTCATACCGCGGGCCTGTGCGTGCACAATGCGCGCCGACGTGGTGCGTTCAGGCGGCATGATCGGGCGCACCCAGTCGATAAAGGCCTCCGAATCCGTGTCGGGGTTAAAGGTGATGTCGGGCAGGTCGGGGTGGGTCATGGTGATCTGCCCCGTTGCCTCGTCGAGCGTGGCTTTTAATGCCATCAAAGACGGCGCCTTGGCCCCGCGCGAAAAATTCCCGCAAGGTACCCACTCGGACCCGTCCGCCTTTGACAATTCATGCACTACTGCCCAGGCACGATCCCACGGCAGGGTTTTACCTGTCTCCAGATCAGCAGATTGCAACGTCTCGACCCCGTGCGCCTTGATCGGGTGGCGCCAGATATGGGTCAGGCGGCCGGTCATTTGTCGTCCGGCTTCTTGCGCCTGAAACCGGCGATGATGTTGCCGAACACATCCGGTTTGGCACCCTGGCTGCGCATGATCGAATACTGCTGAATAAAGGTGATCGTGTTGTTGGTGATCCAGTACAGCACCAGACCCGAAGCAAAGTTACCCAGCATGAACATGAACACCCACGGCATCCACGCCATGATCATTTTCTGGGTCGGATCTGTCGGGGTCGGGTTCAGCTTTTGCTGCAGCCACATGGAAATACCCAGCAGGATCGGCAAAATGCCCAAGGATACGAAGGCAAGCATCGATCCGGGTTCCGGCGGGGAAAAGGGCAGCAGGCCGAACAGGTTCAGAATGGACGACGGATCGGGTGCGGACAGATCGCGGATCCAGCCGATCCACGGGGCGTGCCGCAGCTCCAGCGTGACAAAGATCACTTTGTAGAGCGAGAAAAAGATCGGGATCTGCATCAGGATCGGCAAACAACCGGCGGCCGGATTGACCTTTTCCTTTTTGTACAGCGCCATCATTTCCTTTTGCATCCGCTGTTTGTCGTCACCACAGCGTTCTTTCAGGGCTTCCATTTCCGGCTGCAGGGTTTTCATCTTGGCCATCGAAACATAGGATTTATAGGCCAGCGGCAGCAGGGCCGCCTTGATGATGATGGTCAGGGCGATGATCGACCACCCCATATTGCCGATCAGGCCTTTCAGCGTGTGCAGCAGCCAGAAGATCGGCTTGGTCAGGAAGAAAAACCAGCCCCAGTCAATCGAATCGATGAACCGGTCCACGCCTTCTTCGTTCTGGTACATGCGGATGGTTTCCCATTCCTTGGCACCGGCGAAAACGCGGGTTGTAACGTCGCTGGTTGCGCCGGGCTCGACCGTCAGGATCGGCATGCGGGTTTCTGCAGTATAGATATCGCTGCCCGGAATGTATTTCGCGACGGATGTGAACGGCTGGCCATTCGTGGGGATAAGGCTTGTCATCCAGTATTTATCTGTAAAGCCGATCCAGCCGTTTTCTTTTACGTCGATCAGCTCGGCGTTGGCCCCTTCGGTGGCAACAACATCCAGACCAGGGATCTTTTTGTATTTGATTTCCTGCAACTCGCCATCCGACATCCGCACGATACCCTCGTGCAGAATAAAGAACCCGCGTGTTTTAGGTTGTCCGTAACGCGCGACAATACTGTAGGGAAACAGGCGGCGGGCGCTTGTGCCGGTGTTTTCGACCGATTGTTTGACCGAGAACATGTAATGATCATCAACCGAGACCGTGCGGCGGAAAATCAAGCCATCGCCATTGTCCCAACGCAGGGTCACAGGCGTGGCAGGTGTCAGGGTTTCGCCGCTTTCGACCGTCCACATGGTGTCGGGCCCGGGCACGGAATCGGCGGGCATATCGCCGGTGCGGCCCCAGCCGTAAATCGTGTAATAGGGGTTTTCGCTGCCATAAGGGGTCAGCAGAGTTACAAGGGGGGAATCGGGATCGAGTGTTTCGCGATAGGCCTTGAGTTTCAGATCATCAATACGGCCACCCAACAACGAGAACGAGCCGCTCAGCTTGGGTGTGTCGATTGTGATGCGCGGTGCTTTGTCCAGCGCCTCGGCGTGCGAACTGGTCGGTACGGCGGGGGCTGACTGGCCGGTCGAATCCGTTGCCGCAGCCGGGGGGGTGGCCACGCTGGTGCCGTCGGCTGTTTGCACTGCATCAGGTGGCAGGGTCAGGTCCGGTT
>WGBJ01000069.1 GCA_015494385.1 Marinosulfonomonas sp. | reverse complement strand
CCTTGTCCGAACGTGTTCTGGGCCGTGTGGCTGCCGAAGACATTCTGGTTCCGGGCACTGACGAAGTGATTGTTCGCAAGAACGAGCTTATCGACGAGCATATGGCAGACCGGATCGAAAAGGCCGATCTGGCCTCGATCCGTATGCGCTCGCCACTGACGTGTGAAGCGGAAGAGGGCGTATGTGCGGCCTGTTACGGTCGTGACCTTGCCCGCGGCACCCTGGTGAACCAGGGCGAAGCGGTCGGGATTATCGCGGCACAGTCGATTGGTGAACCCGGCACACAGCTGACAATGCGGACCTTCCACATTGGCGGCATTGCGCAGGGTGGCCAACAGTCGTTCCAGGAAGCATCGCAAGCTGGCACAGTCGGTTTCAAAAACGCCAACCTGCTGAAAAACGCCAATGGCGAGATGATCGTCATGGGCCGCAGCATGCAGATGGTGATCATTGATGAAAACGGTCAGGAGCGCGCGCATCACAAGCTGTCTTACGGCTCGAAGGTGCATGTGAAAGAGGGCCAGAAGGTCGAGCGTGGTGACAAGCTGTACGAATGGGACCCATACACCCTGCCGATCATCACTGAAAAAGCAGGTACCGTGAAATACGTTGACCTGGTTGCCGGTGTGGCGGTTCGTGAAGAAACCGATGATGCCACAGGCATGACCCAGAAGATCGTTGTCGATTGGCGCACCGCGCCCAAAGGCAATGATCTGAAGCCGGAAATCATAATTCTGGACAAGAAAGGCGAAGCCGTGACAAACGCTGCGGGTCATCCGATGACCTATGCGATGTCGGTGGACGCCATTCTGTCGGTGGAAGACGGTCAAGAAGTCAAAGCCGGTGACGTGATCGCGCGTATCCCGCGTGAAGGTGCGAAAACCAAGGACATCACCGGTGGTCTGCCGCGTGTTGCCGAACTGTTCGAAGCCCGTCGTCCCAAAGACCACGCGATCATCGCCGAAATCGATGGTTATGTGCGTTACGGGCGCGACTACAAGAACAAGCGCCGCATCTCGATCGAGCCGGTTGACGAAAGCATGGAGCCCGTCGAATACATGGTGCCCAAAGGCAAGCACATTCCTGTGGCCGAGGGCGACTTTATCCAGAAGGGTGAGTACATCATGGACGGCAACCCCGCCCCGCACGATATTCTTGCGGTTATGGGGGTCGAGGCTTTGGCCAACTACATGGTGGACGAGGTTCAGGATGTTTACCGTCTGCAGGGCGTGAAGATCAACGATAAGCATATCGAAGTGATCGTGCGCCAGATGCTGCAGAAATGGGAAATTCTGGACAGCGGCGAAACCACGTTGCTGAAAGGCGAACATGTCGACAAGGCCGAGTTTGACGCCGCGAACGAAAAGGCAAAAGCCAAGGGCGTTCGCGAGGCCAAAGGCGAGCCGATCCTGCTGGGGATTACCAAGGCGTCGCTGCAGACCCGTTCGTTCATCTCGGCGGCATCGTTCCAGGAAACCACGCGGGTTCTGACCGAAGCATCGGTTCAGGGCAAGAAAGACAAGCTGGTTGGTCTGAAAGAGAACGTGATCGTTGGCCGTCTGATCCCTGCCGGTACCGGCGGGGCGACGATGCAGGTTCGCAAGATCGCGCAAGACCGCGATAATGTGGTGATCGAAGCCCGCCGCAAAGAAGCCGAAGCCGCTGCCGCACTGGCCGCGCCGACGGAAGACATTGGCGGCGGTGCCGACGTTATTGACGATGATAACGTGTTTGATAGCGGTCTGGTGGATACACCGGAAAGCCGCGAGTAAACACGCACCGCAAAAACTTCAAACAGGCCCCTGCATGAAAGTGCGGGGGCCTTTTGCATTTCAGGGATATCCCGCGGTAAAAATCCCCGCTAGGGTGTCGGTGGGCGGTCCGAATAATACGGGGCGGCTGCAATTCTGACATGAAAGACGACAAGGGATGCGGGCACTCTCGGACAACATGCGCGGTGCGCTTTTGATGATGGGCAGTATGGCGGCCTTTGTCTTTAACGATGCCTGTATGAAAGTGGTGCTAAAGGATCTGCCGTTGTTTCAGGCCCTCCTGTTGCGTGGCCTGGCGACGGTGTTTTTCATGGTGCTGGTGTCGCGCTGGCTGGGCGGGCTGGATTTCCGTCTGCCACGGCGGGACTGGTTTCTGGTTGCGCTGCGCACATTGGCGGATGTCGGGGCGACCTATTTCTTTATCACAGCCCTGCGGGAAATGCCGATTGCCAATATCACGGCCATTCTGCAGGTGCTGCCGCTGACCGTCACCCTGACCGGCGCATTGCTGTTTGGCGAGCCTTTGGGCTGGCGGCGGCTGATGGCGATTATGATCGGTTTTGTCGGGGTGATGATCATTGTGCGCCCGGGGGTGGACGGGTTTAACAGTTACGCATTTTACGCATTGATTGCGGTTGCCTTTGTTACGGTTCGCGATCTGTGCGCCCGCCGGCTGTCGGCCGGTGTATCATCCGTCACCATCGCCCTGATCGGCGCTATTGGTGTGGTGACATTCGCCGCCATTGGCGCCGTAGGGGGCGAATGGGCACCCGTCAGCGGCAAGTCGGCCGCATTGCTGGCCGGGGCGACGTTTTTCATTATCGGCGGCTACCTGTTCAGCGTGATGACCATGCGGGTGGGCGAAATCAGCTTTATCGCACCATTCCGCTATACCGCCCTGTTGTGGGCCTTGCTTCTGGGGTTCGTGGTGTTCGGGGATTGGCCGGACGGGTTGACCATGCTGGGCATTGCGATTGTGGTGGCGATGGGGGCCTTTACCTTTTATCGGGAACGCCAGATCGCAAAACGCTAATGGCGCGGCAGTTTCTGCGCCATTTCCTTGTGGAATAAATAGCGTTCATCCGCTGCCGGATCATCGCCGCGTTTTGTGCACATGTAGGCAACGTAATCGGCACAGCACAGATGATGTAGCCGCATCACACCGGGGATCTGGCACAGTCTGTCATATTCCGTATCAAACCGTTTGCGATAGGCCGATACGGCAAGGTTTTCGACCTCGTTCCGGTCCAGCGTTTTGCGAAAGGTGTCGGTATAGCGGTCGGCAAAGTCGGACGCCGCAGGACGCCCCTTTTTGAAACTGAATTCCTCGTGGCTGCGCACAGCGTAATGGTGGACTTCGGCAATGTGGTGTAACTTGCGTTCATCGGGAACCGCGTCTTGCGGATGTTTGTTCGGATGGAATTCGTCAAACCGTGATCCATCGCTAAGCGCCCAGTAATTCCCACCTTGGCCCCATGCCCCCTTGCCGCGCCAACCGCTGGCGCAATGGGAATTCAGCCGGTCATACAGGCGCGGATGGCGCACAAAGCTTTTGATCACGCTATTGCGTTTGAAGCCGGGTTCACTGGACAGAAAATAGCGGCGATGGACAAGGTCATCCTGCCACCTTCTGTGGCCTGCACTGCCGAACAGGCGCCAGTTGATTGCCATTGCGGCGAAGGGCACATCACCGTCATTCAACAGGGCACCAATGTTGCCATCCCCTTTGTGGATCACCAGAAATTCGTCAACGTCGCTGGTGAACATCCATTCGGCCTGTTTCACCAGCCGGTTTCGGCGGGCTGTGCGATAGGCTTCGGCTTGCGGGCTATGACCCTCGCGCGGCGCGTGGCGCTTGGCCGAAACCTCGCCCATACGATCCAGCAGCCGCAGCAATTGTGGCGAATGGTCGGTGCAGTCATTGTGCAGGATCAGGATGTTTTCGAATCCCAGCATCTTTTGCCACGCGACCCATTCCAGAATGAACGGGCCTTCGTTGCGCATTGCGGTAAGTGCCAGACTGCCCTGCATGAATTCCCTTGCCTTGCGG
>WGBJ01000068.1 GCA_015494385.1 Marinosulfonomonas sp. | reverse complement strand
TGACTATGCCGGTTTCGACAAAGACAAGGATGGCGTTGGCGATGTGCCTTACGAAATCTACAACTACGCCGACCGCCTGTGGATGGAGGTGCCGCATGCCTCGTTCTTTCGCGGCGGGTTTGCCTTGGCGGCGCTGGATTTTGTCGAACGCCTTGCGCCGTTTTCCGAACCCCGCCTGTTGATGCGCGAAAATACACCATTAATGGAACCGCCTGAGCGTATAAAGGTTCAGGACGCCCCGAAATCAGCGCTGGAGATGCTGCAATGACTGATGAAACAGCCCCCGCCAAAAAGCCGAAAAAGAAACGCCTGACGCGGCTGCAACTGGAACGCCGCCGGATGATCATGCGCTCGCTGGGGGCGGGTGCGGCGGTGGTCACGGCCTCGCTTGTGGGGTGGTATCCGGTTCTGAACCGCATGTTTGACCGTCTGCGCCCGCCCGGTGCTTTGGTCGAGGATAAATTTCTGGCCGCCTGTATCAAATGCGGCCAATGCGTGCAGGTTTGCCCCGTTCAGGCGATCAAACTGGGCGACAGCGACGAAGGCTATGGCTTGGGCGTGCCCTATATCGACGCCCGTTCGCAGGCCTGCGATTTTTCCTGTGACGCGGTGCAATGTGTTCTGGCTTGTCCGACCGGTGCCTTGTCGCACGAGATCGCGACGAAGGAAGAGGTCACAATGGGCGTTGCCCGTCTGGCCCGTCCCGACCGTTGTCTTGCCATGAAGGGCGAGGGGTTCAAGGGCGTCGTGCAGGGGCCGGATTTCGAAGGCATGCTGCGTTACGAGGAAATCGACCGCTGGGAACCGATCAAGGTGGCGGATCATCCCTATGATCTGGAACTGTGCGACCTGTGCGTGCGCGAATGTCCGATCGAGGGGGCGATTTCGCTGGTGGCGATGTCGGAAGGCGATGGCGAGCATCGATTCGTTCCGACCATCACCGACAAATGCGTTGGTTGCGGCACCTGCGAAATGATGTGTCCAACCGAACCTGCCGCGATTGTCATTGATACGGAAATGAGCCTGGGAGAAACGTCATGAGCATGAAATGGTATGCACATAAACTGGCCATGATGTTCGGCGCCAAACCGCGCCGCCCCGACAAGGCCGAGGAAACCGATGCCGCGCGGGAGATGAAAAAGTTCCAGAAAACGCCCGAGCAAAGCGCGATCCGGCGTGAAATTATCGCCAAGGAACATGAATACCCGCTGGTGTCGAACAAATGGAAATATATCCGCTGGACCTCGATCATCCTGATCAACCTGATGTTTGTGGTGTCCTTTTCGTGGGATGTGCAACTGGTCGAAGGGGCGATGACAGCATCACGTTTCCTGGGGTTCCACATGGCGGACCCGACCTCGGCACTGATGGTGACGCTGGCCTATAAGGATCTGATGTTGAACCTTATTATCGGCACAGTAACGGTGGCGATCCTGTGGTGGTTCTTTGGTGGACGCGCCTTTTGCTCTTGGGCTTGCCCTTATCACCTGCTGGCCGAATGGGCCGAGTCGATCCACGTCTTTCTGGCCAATCGCGGCTGGGTCAAGGACCATCCGTTCCACCGCGGTTTGCGCGTGGTTCTATGGGTCGTGTTCATGGTCCTGACCTTCCTGATCGGTCTGACGGTTTACGAATACGTCAATCCGATTGGCATTGTCAGCCGCGCCCTGATCTACGGGCCGACCGTGGCACTGGTCTGGGTGATCTTCCTGCTGGGGTTCGAGATATTCTTTACCCGCCGCGCATGGTGTCGCTATATCTGCCCGATGGGCCTGAGCTACGGGGTGATCGGCACCGCCGCACCGGTGCAGATCAAATACGATCTGTCCAAATGTGTGCACGAGGGCGAATGTCGTGCCGTTTGTCTGGTGCCGCATGTGCTGGAAATCACCAAGATGGGCTATGCGCAGGACACCACCGAATATATCGCCCCTGATTGCACCCGCTGCGGTTTGTGCATTGATGCCTGCCCTCAAGGGGCGCTAAGCTATACCTTCCGCGGATTGGACAAGGTGATCTAGAACATGGGTTTGATTGATATCAACGGCCTGACCAAACGCTTTGAAAAGCGCGCGGTGCTGGACGAGCTGACGCTCTCGATCAATGCGGGTGACCGGATTGCGCTGATTGGCTCGAACGGGGCGGGGAAAACCACGCTGTTTCGCTGTCTGCTGGGCCATTACCGCTATCAGGGGAACGTGCAGTTCGAAGGCGCGCGCACCGCGCGGCGTGATGTCGGCACCCTGGCGCGGATTGCCTTTGTGCCGCAACTGCCACCGCCGCTGCGTTTGCCGGTGGGCGATCTGCTGCGCTTTGCCGAAAAAGGGGCAGGGGCCAGTGCGGCGGGGATGCAGGAAATTGCCGGCAAAATGGGCATTGATCTGGACGAAATCCGCAACCGGCCGTTTTACCGGCTGTCGGGCGGGCAAAAACAGAAAATCCTGGTCACAGTGGCGCTGGCCCGCGATGCCGACCTGTTGATTTTCGATGAGCCTGCCGCCAACCTTGATCCAGCGGCCCGGGCTGTGTTCATTGATCTTTTGGCCGAACGCAAGGATTGCTCGATGCTGATTGCCTCGCACCGGCTGGAAGAAGTGGCATCCCTTGTGAACCGCGTGATCGAACTGGATCGCGGGGCTGTGGTGCTGGATGATTCCGTGGTGGACCGGTTAAAGGCGGGCGTGTTTCGCCAGTGCCGTATCGGACTGGCCAGCGCACATCCGACCTTTGGCGCGGCACTGCTGGATTGGGGATTCACCGAAACCGACGAGGGGCGCCAATATGCCGGTAAAATTCCGGCCGCCGATACGCTGCGCTTTCTTGGGCTGTTGTCGCGCTATGCCAGCTTGATTGAACACCTGTCGCTGGACACCAGCGACACGGGTAAGGGGTAGGGGATATGTGCCGTTGTCATCTTCACCGCCGTTCGGTTCTGGGCCTTTTGGCGGCTGCCCCCTTGCTGGTGGCCTGCAAAGAACCGGATGAGGGCCCTGTGGAAATCCGCTGGGGCAGGGAAACCTGCACAATCTGCGGCATGATCATTTCCGACGCCCGTTATGCGTCAGAAATTCGCGACCCCGAAAAGAATATCTTCAAATTCGATGACATTGGCGACGCGATCCACTGGCTTTCGGTGCAGGACTGGAAAGCAGACCCGACACTTGAATTCTGGGTGATGGACCGCAATACCGGCAAGGACTGGCTGGATGCGCGCAAGGCGTTCTACCACCCCGACACCATCAGCCCGATGGATTACGGATATGCCGCTGTGCCCACCAATGAACCCGGAACCGTGACTTTCGAAATCATGCGTGCCGCCGTAATTCTGCGCGGCCTTTCCAGCCGCTGTTTACCCGTCGAGGAATGGACCAAATGACATCTTCCCCCCGTGCCTCCCTTGGCCTGATGTTCCGGCTGGAACTGACCGAAAGCCTGCGTTCGCGCTGGTTCCATTTCTATTCCGTGGTGCTGATCGGGCTGATGCTGTTGCTGATCCTGACCGGCGTTTCCGAAAGCCGCGTGTTGGGCTTTACCGGCCTGTCGCGCCTGTTGGTGACCTATATCCAGATCGCCATGGCGGTGCTGCCGCTGTTTATCATTGTGGTGACGGCCCGATCGATGGTGGGGGATCGCGAGGCGGGTAATCTGGAATATATGCTGGCCTTTCCGGTTAGCCTTTCGGCGTGGTTCTGGGGGCGTTTCTTTGCCCGTCTGGTGCTGATCCTGACGCCGGTTCTGATTGCACTGGCGATTGCGGCTGCTTATGGCGCGGTCAAAGGGCACGAAATACCGTGGAACCATGTGATGCTCTATGCCGGTCTGGTGGCAGCCCTTTCGACCTGTTTTCTGGGGCTGGGGTTTTTGCTGTCCACCATATCGCGTTCAACCGAAGTGGCGCTGGGGGCGTCGATGGTGATCTGGCTGCTGCTGGTGGCGCTGCTGGATCTGTTGTTGTTGTCGATCATGATCCGGTCCCAATTCCCGCCGGAATATGTGGTCGGCATCGCACTGGCCAACCCGCTGCAAAGTTTCCGCACAGCATCAATGATCCTGTTTGATCCGCAACTGATCCTGCTGGGGCCTGCGTCCTATGTCATTCTGGATGCGTTCGGCGTGGTTGGATATGTGGTCTGGGCGATGGTTTACCCGACAATTCTGGGCCTGCTGTTTGCGGCGCTGGGGTATTGGCGGTTCAAGAAAACCGATCTGGTTTAAGCGGCGGCCAGCCGGTTCAACCACGCCACGGTGTCGTCATCATCCCACATGGCTTCGCCTGCAACGGTGGCAATATGCATACCGGTCTGGTCCAGAATGGCGGTGGTGGGCAGGCGGGATAGAGACAGAACGGATTGCAGGTTTTGCCCGTCGCCCAACAGGATGGGCAAATTGGTAATGCCGGTGGATTTGTAGAACACCTTGACCCGTGTTGCGTTGCCGTTTTCAAACGCCAAGGGCAGCACAGCGATCTTGGCCGGATCGACCTTATCTACAAGCCGTGAAATCGAGGGCATCTCGCGACGGCAGGGCGGGCACCATGACCCCCAAAGGTTCAACACCACCAGCCGACCGGCATAATCGGTTATGGAAACCGGATTGCCATCGGCGTCTTTCATTGACAGATCACGGGCATCCTTGGCCGGAATTGCAGGATGGGCCAGTGCCGCGGCCGGCATTGCGCCATCTTGCGCCAATCCCCGGCTTGCAAGGGTTGCGGCGGCCAGTGTCAAAAACGTCCGCCGCTGCATTACTTGCGGGCCTCTTCCATTATTTCACGAATATCCTTGGCAATGTCATCCGCCGACATGCCATGCGGGAAGCGTTTGATCAGGTTGCCATAGGGGCCGACAAAGGCAACCGAGGCTGTGTGGTCCACGGTATATTCGCTCTTGTCCTCGGGGTCGGGATAATAGAATTCGTACCGCGCGTTGAAGGCCTTGACCATGTGATCGGTATAGGCTTTGGGGCCACGCAAGGCGATGATGCGTTTGTCAAAGAACTGCACGTAGTCGTGCAAATCTTTCGGTCCGTCACGATCCGGATCAACGGTGACAAACAACACGGCCAGATCCTCGTTCAGATCGCCCAGTTGCTCCATCGCCTCGGCCAGTGTGGCCAGTGTGGTCGGGCAGACATCGGGACAGGACATATAGCCGAAATAGATCAGCATGAATTTGCCTTGGAAATCGTCATCCTTGACCAGATTGCCATAGGTGTCTTCCATCATGAACCGGCGGCGGACATCTGCGGTGTCCTGGGCCGTGTCCGCCTCTAGATCAACATCTTGTCGCTGGGCCAGAACCGGCAGACCCGCGCCCGCCGCCCCGATGAACGAGCCGCCCAGAATTAGAAAACTGCGCCGTGCAAGCATGATTATTCTCCTTGAAAGTTCCCGCAATAATATGGGCGGAATTCGGGTAATGCCTTGACTTAAGTCATGTCAATGACCGTCAAATCCGACTATTGCAACCGGAACAGTTTGACGGGGTATGTCCGATGACACAAATACTGGCTGCATTCCTGCCTGCAGGTTTGATTTTATTGATGTTTGTGGTGGGGTTACGCCTTTCGCTTGATCGTGTGGGGGCGGCATTTCGCCACCCGCAGGCCTTGTTCACGGGGCTTGTGGTGCAAATGATGCTGTTGCCGGCCTGCGCCTTTTTGCTGGTGCGGCTATTTGGCCTGTCCACCGAGATGTCGATCGGTCTGGTTCTGGTGGCGGCGGCCCCCGGCGGGGTGACGTCAAACTATATCGCGTGGCTGGCCCGCGCAGATGTGGCCCTGTCTGCCGCGATGACGTTGGTAACGACTTCGCTGGCCGCAGTGACGATACCGGCAATCCTGATGTTGGCGGGCGTGGCGGCATTGCCGGGTGTGTCGGGTCTGGCGAAAATGAGCATGGCGATGAGTGCTGTCGCATTGGTTCCCATGGCCATCGGGATCGGGTTTTCCGCATGGCGCCCCGAAACCGCAAAACGGTTGGGGGCAATTCTCGATCCCGTTTCCAAACTGATTTTTGCGGCAATGGTGCTGGCCACCTTTGTGCAAAACTGGGATGCGATCACCGATCATCTGTCCAGCGTTGGACCGGCTGTTGTTGCGCTGAACCTGATTGCGCTGGGGCTGGCTGGCGGGGCAGGGGTGCTGATGGGGCTGAACACCGGCCAACGCCGCGCGATTATGGTCGAGGCCTCGTTGCAAAACGTCGCCGTGGCGATGTTTGTGGCCGGATCCCTGTTAAAGAATCCGGCCCTTGCGACGCCTGCGCTGATTTACGCGCTGGTGATGAACATCTCGGCGCTGGTGCAGATCAGCATGGCCCACAGGCGCGCCGTTTCGGTGTCGGGCACCTGATCATTCGGCCTTGGCCACGTTCTGTTTCACCGCCAGATAGGCGTCCGGCGTGACCGAGATTGAATCAATGCCGTATTCCACCAGTTTGCGGGCAAATTCGGGGTTGTTGCTGGGCGCTTGACCACACAGCCCCACTTTGGAACCCGCTTTATGCGCCTTTTCGATCACCGTTTTGATCATCCACAACACCGCCGGATCGCTTTCCTGAAACAGGTCTGACAGATCCTCGGAATCGCGGTCAACGCCCAGTGTCAGCTGCGTCAGATCGTTCGAGCCGATCGAGAAGCCGTCAAACCGTTTGGCAAATTCCTCGGCCAGGATCACATTCGAGGGGATTTCGCACATAACATAGACCTTTAAGCCGTCCTTGCCCCGCTCCAGCCCGTTTTCGGCCATCACCGCCATCACGCGATCCGCTTCGTCCGGCGAGCGGCAGAAGGGGATCATCACGATCACATTGTCAAAACCCATTTCCATGCGCAGTTTTCTGATCGCCCGACATTCCAGCGCGAACCCCTCGCGGTAACGGTCCGAGTAGTAACGCGAGGCCCCGCGAAAACCGATCATCGGGTTTTCCTCTTTGGGCTCGAACTGTTTGCCGCCCAAAAGATCGGCGTATTCATTGGTTTTGAAATCGCTCATCCGGATGATCACCGGTTTGGGATACATAACCGCCGCAATGCGCGATAAACCCATGGCCAGATGGTCCACAAAATAGTCGAGCTTGTCAGCGTAACCCTTTGTCAATTCGGCGATTTCCTCGCGTGCGGCCTCGTCCTTCAGGCTGTCGAAATGGACCAGTGCCATCGGGTGAACCCGCACGGCATTGTTGATGACAAACTCCATCCGCGCCAGTCCGACACCATCTGCGGGCAAGCGCCACCAGCGAAACGCGGCGGAAGGGTTGGCAAGGTTCAGCATCACACGGGTTTTGGTCTCGGGCACATCATCGGTCTGGATTTCCTGCACCTCGATATCGGCGTGACCCTCGTAAACAAAGCCCTCGTCCCCTTCGGCACAGGACACGGTGATGTCCTGTTCATCATGCAGGATATGCGTGGCCTGCGAGGTGCCGACAATCGCCGGTAGCCCCAGTTCACGACTGACAATCGCGGCATGCGAGGTGCGCCCACCGTGATCTGTCACAATCGCTGCGGCACGTTTCATGATCGGCACCCAATCGGGATCGGTGGTCGAGGTGACAAGGATCGAGCCATCGACAAAACGGTCGATGTCCTTGGCGTTTTCGATCAGGCAAACACGGCCGGAA
The DNA here is from genome assembly GCA_015494385.1 of Marinosulfonomonas sp. Taxonomy (GTDB): domain Bacteria; phylum Pseudomonadota; class Alphaproteobacteria; order Rhodobacterales; family Rhodobacteraceae; genus Profundibacter. The sequence continues at coordinate 4,157 of WGBJ01000068.1, read as the reverse complement.
ATGGCAGCAGACCCGACGCTAAGACCGCTTAACAGTTTCTTGCCAGCATTGCGCACGCAATAGGTTTTCTGCACCCCTTGACCAATGCGCGATTGCACGGTTTCGGGGCGGGCCTGAACGATGAACAATTCGCCGGTGATCCCGTCCTTGGCCCATTCCATATCCATTGGCTGACCATAGTGTTCCTCGATCGTGCAGGCCTGTCGCGCAAGGTTCAGAATATCATCATCCGTCAGCACAAATGCCGCGCGTTCGGCCTTGGAGGTGGGCACATTGCGGGTTTCGCCGCCACGGCTGCCCGCATAGATCATTTTCTTTTCTTTGGCGCCCAGTTTCTTTTCAAGGATCGGGGCCAAATCCGGGTTGGATAACAATGGCTTGTAAACCTCGTATTCATCGGGGTTCACAGCGCCCTGAACCACGTTTTCGCCCAACCCCCAGGCCGCATTGATCAGGACAACCTTGTCAAATCCGGATTCGGTATCAATGGAAAACATCACGCCCGAGCCACCAATATCCGAGCGCACCATCCGCTGCACCCCGACCGACAATGCGATCTTCTGATGATCGAACCCCTTGATTTTACGATAGGAAATCGCCCGATCGGTAAACAGCGAGGCATAGCAGCGCCGACAGGTGTTCAGCAGCGCCTTTTCCCCGCGCACGTTCAGATAGGTTTCCTGCTGGCCGGCGAAACTGGCGTCCGGCAGATCCTCGGCCGTGGCGCTGGAGCGCACGGCGACAGGCAGTTCATCACTCCCGCTGCGTTTGCCCAGTTCACGATAGCTTTCGATCAGGCTGTCGCGGATATCCTGCGGCCAGTCCCCTTTGATGATGGCGGCGCGGATGGTTTCACCGGCTTCTTGCAATGAAATCTTGCCGTCGGCCTCTTGCTCCAGCGTCGTTGCGATCAGGTCATCCAGATGGTTATAGGTCATATAGGCCCGATAGGCATCGGCAGTGGTGGCAAAACCGGCGGGCACTTTGATCCCCGCCTGCGACAGGTTACTGACCATTTCCCCAAGCGAGGAATTCTTGCCCCCGACCAGACCCACATCCGTGCGGGACAATTTTTCAAACCAGATGATGTTGCGATTATCAGTACTCATGGCGGGTACCCCCTTATGGTTACGGATCAATATCGTCTTACCATATAAATGGGTTGGGCAGGGCAGCTGCGCAATGTTATAGATCAATAACCGCAATTATGTCGCAGGTTGTTTGGGAGGGCGAAAATGGTACCTTTGGCGGGTATTCTGTTTACTTGCTCTGTGGACCAAAAGGCTGCAATACGGCACAAACAGGCTTGCCGGATGTGGCATGTCGACGTTTACTTGGGGCCACAGGGTATATATAAATGATTGACGTGCCTCATTACAGCGCAACCTGATTGCCCAAGCGGAGACCCCATGGCAAGACCGACAACCAAAGACCTTGCAAAAGCCGCTGGCGTCAGTTTGGCAACCGTTGACCGGGTGCTGAACCGTCGTAGCGGGGTGCGCAAGGTGACGGTCGAACGTGTGACTCGCGCGATTGCCGATATCGGGTTTGTGCGGGATATTTCTGCCGCAAATCTGGCGCGGGGCAAAGAATACCGGATGGTATTTTTGCTGCCGGACCATGACGATGAATTCATTGATCTGATCCGCGATTCAATCGACGAGGCCAATAATGCACTGCACAGCGAACGCACCAGTGCGACGGTTATCAGGGTGCCTGCCAATGACCCGCATCGCATTGCCGCCCGACTGGATGAACTGTCGGCGGACGGGGTGGATGGCGTGGCCATCATGGCCCCAGAAAGCCCGCAGGTGCGTGATGCCATATCGCGGCTGGACAATCGCGGGATTGCGGTTGTTGCCTTTGTTTCCAACCAGCCAAATGCCGATAACGCCTTATTTGTCGGGGTAAACAACGAAGCGGCAGGGCGCACGGTTGGGCAGTTGATGGCGCGATTTACCGGTGCAAAGGCGGGTGTGGTGCTGGTTTTGACCGAAACCATCCAGTCGCGCGACAGTCAGGAACGGCGGCTGGGGTTTGATGCGATCATGGCGAAATATGCTGACCGTCTGACAGTGCGACCGACGATGGAAACCTATGGCGACCCACAGCGCACCGCCCGGATTATCCACACGGCCTTGCAGGGCAGGGAACCCGTTGTTGGCATCTATCTGATGCACCACGACATCGGCGAAACCATGCGGGCGATCGAGGCCGAGGGCGGGGCCGACGAGATGGTGATCATCGGGCACGAACTGACGCCTGACACCCGCGCGCGGCTGATTGACGGCACGCTGGATGCGGTGATCACGCAGGATGTGGGCCATCTGGTGCGCAGCTCTATCCGGATCCTGCGGGCCAAGGCCGAACAGGTGGGCACGATTGCCTCGCAGGAACGGATTCGGATCGAGATCACTTTGCGGGAAAATATGCCCGAATAGACCTGCATCACCCCCTAACTTAGCCATGAAAATATGCCAACCCATTGATTTGACGTGATATGAGGCACGCACCTCAAAAATCAATTGACTTGAGGTGCGCACATCACCTACGCTTTTGCTCATAAAGTGGCGCAAAGGGGGGCTGCTGGCCCGCTTTTATTTCTAGGGAGAAAATAATGAAAACATCCAATCTGATGATGGCAACCGCTATGGCGACGATCTCGGCTTTTGCCGCGACGAACGCTTCGGCCGAGTCCATGACACTATGCTGGGCCGCATGGGATCCGGCAAATGCATTGGTCGAACTGTCCAAGGATTTCGAGGGCAAAACCGGCGTGGACATGGAATTTGAATTTGTTCCGTGGCCCAATTTCGCCGACCGTATGCTGAACGAGCTGAACTCGGGCGGCAAGCTGTGTGACCTGATGATCGGCGACAGCCAGTGGATCGGTGGCGCGGCTGAAAACGGCCAGTACCTGAAACTGAACGAATTTTTCGATGCCAACGGCATTTCGATGGACGATTTCCTGCCTGCAACCGTGACCGGTTACGCCGAATGGCCCAAGGGAACGCCGAATTACTGGGCGCTACCGGCCTATGCCGATGTGGTGGGCTGGACTTATCGCAAGGACTGGTTCTCGCGGCCGGAATTGCAAAAGGAATTCAAGGATAAATACGGCTATGATCTGGACGTTCCTGCCGATCTGTCACAGCTAAAAGATATCGCCGAATTCTTCCAGGGGCGCGATATTGACGGCAAAACCGTTTACGGCGCCGCGATCTATACCGAGCGTGGCTCGGAAGGGATCACAATGGGTGTGACCAACGCGCTGTATAACTACGGCTTTGAATACGGTAACCCCGAAAACCCCTATGCCGAACTGGATGGCTATGTGAATTCCGACGGGGCTGTGGCCGGTTTGGAATATTACAAATCGCTTTATGATTGCTGCACTCCTCCGGGGTCGTCCGACTGGTATATGTCCGAAGACATTGACGCCTATAAATCGGGTCAGGTCGCGTTGCAGATGAACTTTGCCTTTATCTGGCCCGGCGTGAATGCCGACCCGAACGTGGGCGGGGACCGCACCGGTTACTTTGCCAATCCGCCGGGTCCGGCTGGTCACTATGCACAGTTGGGCGGGCAGGGGATTTCCGTTGTCGCCAACACCGAGCACAAGGACGCAGCGCTTGAGTATATCAAGTGGTTCGCACAGCCTGAAATTCAGGCCCGCTGGACCGAAATGGGTGGTGCATCGGCGATGCGCGCGGTGGTCGAGGATCCTGCATTTCCGGATGCCCAGCCCTATAACAAGGCGTTCCTTGAATCCATGGCGATCGTCAAGGATTTCTGGGCCGAGCCATCCTATGCCTCGCTTCTGCTGGCCATGCAGGACCGCGTCCACAAATATGTGGTTGCCGGTCAGGGCACAGCCAAAGAGGCGCTGGACGGGCTGGTCAAGGACTGGACCGAAGTGTTCGAGGACGAAGGCAAGATTTAATCCTGCCAAACTGCCCTGCCTGACAAACAGGCGGGGCCATGACACATCGGCAGAGCGCGCTTTATGCCTGCTCTGCCAGAATAACCACCTGAAATCCAAGGAATTCCCATGGCCGACAAAGCGATGGACCGTATTGCCAAGGCGACCCCGCCAGGCATAGCCAAACGTGTCAGAGGTCTGTCCGACAGGACAATTGCGTGGATATTCGTCGCCC
>WGBJ01000067.1 GCA_015494385.1 Marinosulfonomonas sp. | reverse complement strand
TGCGCGACACGCTGGCGCTGACACTGGAAGAAGAAATGACACACCGCGAGGCCGGAGAAGTTTTAGGTGTGTCCGAGGGCACAATAAGCTGGCGCATGGCCGAGGTGAAAAAGCACCTGCGCGCCCTGCATGAAAAGGAGCAGAAGGCATGACTGATGATCTTACGCACCTGCAAGATGCCATGAAAGCGGCCACGCCCGAGCCGTCCAGAAAAGATGCCGATCTGGCGCTGGCGATGAAAAACTTTGACGATTTTCACGATGCCCGCCAAGGATCGGCCGATCCCGCGCGTCCTACTTCTGATCGCCCCACACACCATTGGGGGCTTAGCTCAGGAGTATTCAAAATGTTTCATTCCCTAACCACCCGCGGGGCATTGGCCGCCACCACCTCGATTGTTGCCGTTGGCATTGGTGTGTTTTTCTACACGCAGCAGGGTATCCGGCCCGAAGGCTTTGTTGGCTTTAGTCCAACCACAGTCACCCCCCCGACCCGCGAAGCCGATATTCGCCAGATCCCCGTCACCGAACCTGTTATGACCGATGATGCCGGCAAAGTTGACTCTGTCATTATCGTCGACCCCGTGATTGTTGAGGAAGTCGCGCCAGAACCCCGCGCACGACAGGCCGAAGCCCCGTCCGGTGCCGCTGTTGGTGCGTCAGCCGATATGATGCTTGCCCCGATGTCACGCAAAATGGTCGCGCCCTCGGGTGGGATGGCTTACCTGCAAGAACCCGCAATCATCCCCCCTGCACCCGACACCGAAGCCTTTGCCAACGGCGATGCAAACCCCGTGAAAATCACCACCGAGGAACCCGTTTCCACCTTCTCGATCGATGTTGATACCGCGTCCTATGCCATCGTGCGCTCCAGCCTGATGAACGGGCAACTGCCCAATCCGGACGCCGTGCGGATCGAGGAAATGGTTAACTATTTCCCCTACAACTACCCTGCCCCCGAAACTGGCGAAGCCCCGTTCAAACCCACCGTCACCGTGCTGCAAACCCCGTGGAACAGCGGCACCCAACTGGTGCATATCGGCATTCAGGGCGAACTACCGGCGATGGAGGATCGCCCACCGCTGAACCTTGTGTTCCTGATTGATACCTCGGGGTCGATGAACCAGCCCAACAAGCTGCCCCTGCTGATCCAGAGCTTTCGTTTGATGCTGTCCCAACTGCGCCCCGATGACGAAGTATCCATCGTCACCTATGCCGGCAGCGCCGGTCAGGTGCTGGAACCGACACGGGTTTCGGACAAGGCAAAAATCATGGCCGCGCTGGAAAACCTGCGTGCCGGTGGCTCGACCGCCGGTCAGCAAGGCTTGCAACAGGCCTATGCGGTGGCCGAAGGCATGGCCAAGGATGGCGAAATCAGCCGGATCATTCTGGCCACAGACGGCGATTTCAATGTCGGCATCAGCAACCCCGAGGCGCTAAAGGATTTCATTGCCAAGAAGCGCGAGAGCGGCACTTATCTGTCGGTTCTGGGTTTCGGGCGCGGCAATCTGGATGATGCCACCATGCAGGCGCTGGCCCAGAACGGCAACGGCACGGCGGCCTATATCGACACCTTGAGCGAGGCGCAAAAGGTGCTGGTCGACCAGCTAAGCGGGGAATTGTTCCCGATTGCCAATGACGTGAAAATCCAGGTCGAGTTCAACCCCGCCCGGATCGCCGAATACCGCCTGATTGGTTATGAAACCCGCGCCTTGAACCGCGAGGATTTCAACAACGACAAGGTAGACGCAGGCGAGATTGGCGCGGGCCACACCGTCACCGCGATTTACGAGATCACGCCGGTTGGCTCGGACGCCATCCTGAATGATACGCTGCGCTATCAGCCCGCGGCAGAAACCGATGACAGTGGCGAACTGGGCTTCCTGAAACTGCGCTACAAGGAACCGGGCGCGGACGTTAGCAAACTGCTGACCACACCCATCACCACGGGTATGGGACAGGCCACCGATGATGTGCGTTTCTCGGTTGCGATTGCCGGGTTCGGGCAGTTGCTGAAGGGTGGCAAATACCTGCAGGATTGGGGCTATGACGACCTGATCACGCTGGCGAACGCAAACAGGGGGCAGGATGCCTATGGGTATCGTTCCGAGGCCGTAAAGCTGATGCGGCTGGCCAAAAGCCTGAGCGGCGAATAGAGCAAATCCAATCCAATTGGATTCACCAAACTGATTAGATTGGATGCGCTCTAGCCCCTGCCGAAACAAAAGGCCCCGCATCAAGTGCGGGGCAGCGATACGATAAAGGGCGCGAAGCGGCTTGCTTCGCGCCCAAGTCATTCCAAAACCCGAAAGACGTTAGTGTGTCTTTTTGGCTTTCTTCGGTTTGTTTTCCACCGCTTTGGCTTCAACCGGCAGATCGGAAGCAATCTCGATCTTGCGGGGTTTCAATGCCTCGGGCACTTCGCGCACCAGATCGATAT
>WGBJ01000066.1 GCA_015494385.1 Marinosulfonomonas sp. | reverse complement strand
CGCGGCGGCCGACAGCTACCGGCGCATTATCGACAAGGCGCTGGATCGCAATCCCGATTGCCGGATCTTCGGGGTGACGGCAACCCCGAACCGGGGCGACAAGAAGGGGCTGCGGCCGGTCTTTTCCAATGTCTCGGACCAGATCCGTATCGGCGAGCTGATCGCCGCGGGTCATCTGGTGCCGCCGCGCACCTTCGTTGTCGATGTGGGCGTGCAGGACGATCTGGACCGCGTGCGCAAGACGGTGGCGGATTTCGACATGGGCGAGGTCGACGCCATCATGAACCGCGCGCCCGTCACCGATGCGGTGATCGAACATTGGCGGGAAAAGGCGGGAGACCGGCAAACCGTTGTCTTCTGCTCCACCGTCGATCACGCCCGCAATGTCGCCGATGCGTTCAACGCCGCCGGGGTACCAACCGGGCTCATTTATGGCGACATGGGCGAGGCCGAGCGCAAGGCGGTGCTGGCGGATTATGGCACGGGCAAATTACGGGTGGTGGTTAACGTCGCGGTCCTCACCGAGGGTTGGGACCATCCGCCCACCTCCTGCGTCGTGCTGCTGCGGCCAAGTTCCTACAAGTCCACCATGATGCAGATGGTCGGGCGAGGCTTGCGCACGCTCGATCCCGAGGAACATCCGGGCGTCATCAAGACCGATTGCATCGTGCTGGATTTCGGCACATCCACGTTGCTGCACGGCTCGCTCGAGCAGGATGTCGATCTCGACGGGCGCGAAGGCAGCGGCGAGGCCCCGACCAAGGAATGCCCCGATTGCGAGGCCACCGTTCCGCTTGCTGTTATGGAATGCCCGCTTTGCGGCCATCCCTGGGAACGTGACGAGGCTGACGGTCCGTCTGATCTGTCTGAATTTGTCATGTCCGAGATCGACCTGTTGAAGCGTTCGAGTTTTCGCTGGTGCGACCTGTTCGGCGATGACGCGGCTCTGATCGCCAACGGGTTTGTCGCCTGGGGTGGGGTATTTTTCCTCAATGGCCGCTGGCACGGGATTGGCGGGCGGCAAAAGGAACTGCCCAAATTGCTGGCCGTGGGGGAACGCACGGTTTGCCTCGCTGCTGCCGATGACTGGTTGAACACCTACGAGTCCGACGAGAGCGCCCACAAGACAAGGCGCTGGTTAAATCAGCAGCCAACGCAAAAGCAGCTGCAATATCTGCCTGCCGAGTACCGGCAGGATTTCGGGCTGACCCGTTATCAGGCCTCGGCACTGCTGTCTTTCCGCTTCAACCGCAATGCCATCCGTTCGCTGGTGTTCGGGGCGGATAATGCTGCCGATGCAATCGGGAGGGCAGCATGACCAATGACGTTATTCCCGACAATAACCGACCGGCAACGGCACTGGCAACCGCGTGGCGTGCTTTGTGCAGTCTGCCGGCAACCCACCCGTGGTTTTGGCTGGCGCGATCTCCATCAGCGGAAACACTCCCGCTCCTCGCATTGGTTCTGTTCGATGGCTTGTCAGGGTTTTTGGGCGGCACGGGCACGGGAGTCTGTGGCCATGGTTGATCTCACCGAAGAAGAACGGGCTGCCGTCACCGCCACCATGCAGCGCATCGCCCTGCTGATGGAGGAAATCGGCTGGCAAACCCCGCTAGCCGATCTCACCGAACAACAGGTCCGCGCCCTGATCGAGGAAGCCGTCGAGGGTTTCCGTGAGGCCATGGCCGACATTGCCAAATCGCAAGCATCGGAGATTCCGTTTTGACACTGGACTTCAACCACAGGCCGTCCATGGCTGAGCACATCAACGATCTGGTCGATGCGGCGCTGATTGCCGAGCGCGATACCGAGGTGCCGCGCGATTATCTCGGGGCCTCGCGTCTGGGCGTACCCTGCGAACGGGCACTGCAATTCGAGTTTGCACAGGCACCGAAAGACGACGGCAGCGATTTCAGCGGTCAGGTTCTGCGGATCTTCGCCATTGGCCACATGCTTGAGGATTTGGCCGTTCGCTGGTTGCGCGCCGCTGGACTCGATCTGGTGACACAAAAAACCGACGGGGGTCAGTTTGGCTTCTCGGTCGCGGGCGGCCGAATTCGTGGCCACGTCGACGGCATCATTAACGGGTCGCCCGCCGCGCTTGGGTTGCGTACACCCGCGCTCTGGGAATGCAAAACTATGAACGCGAAGAACTGGCGCGCCTGCGTCAAGGATGGCGTGGCCATTTCCAAACCGGTCTACGCTGCACAGATCGCCATCTATCAGGCCTATATGGAACCGGTCGTGCCGGGGATTTCCCAAACCCCGGCGCTGTTCACCGCCATCAACAAAGACACGGCCGAGCTTTATCACGAATTTGTCCCATTCGATGCAGCCCTTGCGCAACGCATGTCAGACCGCGGCGTGCGCATCCTGCAGGCCACAGATGCGGACGACCTGCTGCCCCGCGTCGCCCAATCCCGCGATTTCTTCGAATGCCGCTTCTGCTCTTACGCGGACCGCTGCTGGGGGCTGCCTGCATGAGCGACGACAACATCATTCAGTTCAATCCGTGGACGGATTTCAACGACGCGGCCCCCGCAGGGCACGATGCCCTCGTAGGGCACGCTGCCCCGCTCGATGATCCGTTTGGGGTGGAACCGGACGCAGCTCAGATTGCAACCTTCCTCGATGTGGTGTTCGGTTATTGCGAGGGCCTGATCCCTGTGCGTGGCTTGGCTGACAAGGGCCAGGGCAAGGACGGCAATCCGCGCGGTTCGCAACCGTCGCACCGGCCGCACAATATTTGGGTTCAAGTCGATGAAACGGCACCCGAAAAGCTCGCGACATTTTCCACATGGGCTGCCCGCGAGGGCGCGGCGGTTTATGTGATCCCAGGCACCGTTGCCGAGCCTGGCCAAGCCAAAACCGTCGATATTCTGCAAATGCAGGCGATCATCGTCGATCTTGATACGGGCGACATTCCGGCCAAGCTTGACCATCTGGTCCGGCATCTCGGCCGGCCCACACTGATTATCGAGAGCGGCGGGCGCACGCCGGACGGTGCGACCGTTGCGAACGGTGCGACCGTTGCGAACGGAGCGACCAAGCTGCACGTGTGGTGGAAACTGACCGAGCCGGCCGAGGGCAAGGATCTGGCGCGGCTCTGTGGCCTGCGCGGTGAGATTGCCATCAAGGTTGGCGGCGACACCCATTTCCGTTCGGCCCACCAGCCGATCCGGGTGGCGGGCAGCGTGTATCACAAGGGGGGCTTCCAGCGCCTGGTGCAGATACGCGAACACAATGCCGTGGAAGTCGATCTTGAAGACTTTGCCGAACTGGTCGCGGACATGCCTGCCATTCCCGGCGTTGGGATGGCCCCCACGCCTGAAACGCCAGATAAACCGGCCCTCGGGTCTGTCCTGACCAACCCCGTGCACGAGGGCTGTGCTGACGACTGGACCCGGTTCGAGGGGGCTTCTGCCGCCATCGGTCACTTCATTCGCATGGTCCATGGCGGACGCATGACACCTGACGAGGGGTGGCAGGGCATCTGTGGTTACAACGCCGCCATGCTGCGCCCGAGCTGGTCTGAAGATCGCCTGAAGGCCGAGGCCGATCGGCTCTGGGCCAAGCATGTGGAAAAGAACGGTCCGCCCCTGCTGCGCACCAACAGTGCCGATACCCCGCCGGAAATGTCCGCCTTCACCCTCGGGCAATTGCTCGATGACACCACGCCAATGCCCGACGATATCATCGCGCCTCGAGTGCTGACGCCCGGTGGCCTGCTGGTTCTCGGCGGCG
>WGBJ01000065.1 GCA_015494385.1 Marinosulfonomonas sp. | reverse complement strand
GTACCACCTTGCGGCGAAATTTGCATTTGTCGATGCTCATGAAATAGACCAGCAACGGCTTATCGACCAGATCAAGTGTGATGCCTACCAGAATGGCCGAGGTCTGGGCGATGGCCTCGACCACCATTACACCGGGAAAGATCGGCGCGCCGGGGAAATGTCCCTGAAACTGTGGCTCGTTAAAGGTGATATTCTTGATACCAACCGCGCTTTCGTTCGGTTTGATATCCACCACTTTGTCGATCAGCAAAAACGGATAGCGATGCGGAATAATCCGCTGAATGATATCCAGATCGGCTTCGGTCAATTGCTCGGCCATGTCCCTCGGTCCTATGAGTTATTATGTTTCACTGCCTGATTAACAACTCCGACACGCCCAGACAAGCAACCTATGCAACAATGCAAGGCGAATTAACGCTATTCTTGTGGTGCCGCATCCTGCGTTTTTCCATCGCCCAACGTGGCATCGATCCGATGCAAAGCCTCGTCGGTAATATCGACACCGCTGGCCACCGCAAAGACCATCCGGTGATCCAGAATAACGGCCGCGCCGCGTTCATTCATCAATTCGCCCAAAATCGGCAGGGCAAGATTTAGATATGTCGACCGCTCCTGATCCAGCCGGCTTTCAAGCTCGCGGGCTTTGGCGTCCTGCGTGCGTCGAATTTCCTGGACCTTGGCATCAAAGGCATCAGCCAAAGCGCGAAAATCCGCCGGAGCCATTGAAGCCCGTTTCTCGGTGATGTCTTTTTCCTCGGCTGTCAGATCCGTTTCCAGTCGCAGAAACTCTTTCTGGAGCGCCTCTGTGTCCGCACTTATTTCAGCGACAACCCTTTCGCCATAAAGTGAATCTGCAAACAGGCGATCGGGATCAATCGTCAAAACGACTTGCGGCACTTCCGAAGTGCTCTGTTGCGCCTGAACCGGCCCTACCCCTGCCGGTCCCAGCAAAAACAGAATAGCCAGAACGAGCCCGCGCAACGACATATCAGAACTGGGTCTGGATCGTCAGCTCGAAGGAACGGTCACGGTCATAATCTTCTTTCAGCAACGCTTTCGAGAAGTTGAACCGCAACGGGCCGATACCCGTGGTCCACAAGATCGAGAATCCGATTGAGGAACGCCAGTGCAATGTGTCATCGACTTGTGGCCAAGTATCGCCAGGTGCCGGCGCTGGATTATAATCCAGCCCCCAGACCGAACCCACATCCAGAAACAGGCCGCCTCTGATCCCGTATTCCTCGGGCAGTCCCAGCGGGAATTCCGCATCGAAACGGGCCACGGCAAAATAGTTGCCGCCCAAGGCGTTGCCGTTGATATCATTACCATTACGAGGTCCGATCCCGAGGGATTCAAAGCCGCGCATTTTACTACCATTCAGGAAGAAACGGTTATTGGTCCGGCTGTTTGTGCCCGCCAGAGAGGCAATTGCACCACCTTCAAATACAGCCCGCAGAGTTACCTCTTCGTTGTAAACCTTGGTTTCAGCCCCAACCATAGCTATCGTTTTGATAAATTGGGTATCTCCGCCCAACCCGGCAAAGTCCTGGCCAAAGCGCAGCACAACACCGGCATTGGGGTTTAAACCGGTTCGCCGTGTGTCATAGCTAAATCCATAACCCAACTGGCTGGTTGCCACTGTCCCTTCGGCTTCTTCTGCCAGTAGAATCGGGGAAATGCTCAGTGTCGCCGGTACGGCCAGATTGAAAATCTTGTCCGTGCCAAAGCTGTATCGCAACTCAAGCCGGCCATTTTCGCTGACCGGAAATTCAAGCCCGAGCCCTAAACTGGCTTTGCGGGTATCGTATGTTGCATTAAACCCTTCGGTTGTTGAGTAATTGCCGCTCAATCTTAGTTTCACATTGCGGCTCAGCAGCGCGGGCTCGACAAAACTAATCCCCACCGAACTTGTTTCGCTTGCGGTATCCAGTGAAAAATTGAACTGCTGCCCACGCCCCAGAAAATTGCTTTCCTGAAAGCCGATGCTAAACCCAACACCGCCATCGGAGCCATAAGATGCCCCGAGGTCAAGGCTTCCGGTTGGTTGTTCTTCGACATTCACGTCCACAATAACCTGATCCGGCCCGGTCCCCTCGCGGGCATTTACATCCGCTTTGCTAAAGAACCCGAGATTACGTATACGCTCGGCCGCTTCGCGAATCTGGCGCGGGTTGAACGGGTCGCCCTCGACCACTTTGAACTGGCGGCGAATGACGCGATCCAGTGTTGTCGCATTCCCCTCGATATCAATCCGTTCGACAAATACGCGCGGACCGCGTGTGATGACAAATTCGATATCAAGTGTCAGGTCACGGTCATTTCGGGTCACCCGTGGCTCGACCCGGACAAAGTTCAGGCTTTTTTGAATTGCAAGACGCTCCATTCGCGCAATCGTGGTTTCGACGGCTGTCGGAGTGTATGTTTTGCCGGATTTGATCTTAACGGCACTCATGAATTCTTCGGCGTCCACCTCGGGCAGATCACTAACCGCCGTGATCTCTCCGAATTTGAAACGCTGGCCCTCGCGCACGTTGAACGTCAGGAAAAATCCGTTGCGTTCGCGCGCAATTTCCGAATTTACCGAAAGCACGCGGAAATCGATATAGCCTCGCGACAGGTAGAAATCGCGCAAGACCTGCTTGTCGAATTCAACACGGTCGGCAATGAACGTATCTTTCTGGATAATAGCGCGGAACAAACCGGCCTGTTTGGTTTCCAGAACACGCCGCAGACGGCGATCCGAAAACGCACGGTTGCCAACAAAGCTGAGGCGCTCGATTTCGACGACTTTGCCTTCGACAATTTCAAACACCAGATCAACGCGGTTTTCGGAACGGCGGATAATTTTCGGTGTTACCGTGGCCGAATAGCGCCCTTGCTGGCTATAGGCTTCGGTCAAAACCGCAGCGTCGGCTTCTGCCGTTGACGGGCTATAGACATGGCGGGACTGGGACCGGATGATCTGTGCCAGATCATCGTCTTTCAACCGCTTGTTGCCCTCAAAGCTGATCCGGTTGATTGTCGGATATTCCTTTACCTTGATGACCAATGTGCCGCCACGTGGCTCGATTGAGACGGATTCAAACAATCCGCTGCTCAAAATCCGCTGGTAGGCATCGTTCAACTGCGCCGCCGACACGGTTTCCCCGCGGGCGATTCCTGCATAAGTCAGGATGGTTGCGGGTTCGATCCGCTGGTTTCCCTCGATCTTGACTTGGCTGAAACGGTATGTCTGTGCCTGCGCCATATTCGGCGTGGCGACATACCCCATTGAAAATGCTAAAAATAATACGACAGAAACACGAAGAAGCGCTGTTTTAACTGCACTATATGCCACTGCTCTACCGGCTTTTATATCGGTCATGAAACCCAATCCGTTTAGATATCCCTGAATACCTAGCTAACGGGTCGGTAATGGCTTGTCAAAAGGCCAAATACCATAGAACCGAATAAACTAAACCATTCGATTATAGTTGATACTGTTTTGAACGGGAAAATTCAGTTCAGCGCGAGAGAGCCGAAAAATGCTCCGCCCCACAGGGCACCAGCGATTGTGGCCAGATACAACAAACGGTCCCAGTTGATATCAATCAAAAGCGACAACCCGCGATAACTGTTTTGGATCATTTCCATAGGGCCAATCCCAGACTCAAACTTACGGTATTCGCAATGTAATATCGAAATAAGGCAAGAATAGGGCGGGAATAACTAGCCCCCTACGGGCACATGAAATCGTTATACAAGGCAAACCCCATCAGCATCAGGATCATGGCAAAGCCTGCTGTCATCAGGATATTCAATGCCTTGTCACTGGGCGGTTTGCCTGCAATGGCCTCGTAAGTGAAGAACACCAGATGCCCGCCATCCAGCACCGGCACAGGAAACAGGTTCATCAAACCAATAGCGGTGGACAGCATGGCAATGAAGTACAGGAACGCCAACACCCCCTGCCGCGCAAGTTCCCCGGAAATGTTTGCAATGCCGACAGGGCCGGACAGGTTACAACTGCTGATCTTACCGGCAATCATATGGGTCAGGCCGGAAATCGACTGAGTGATCGTCCCCCAGGTGCCTTTGACGCCGATCATCAGAGCCTCTCCGACACCGGGGCGTTCGGTTGCGGATTCAAAGAACAGGCTGCCGCTGATCCCCATGATGTAACGGGTCTCGAACTGATTGTCGGCAATCGGCAGGTCGCGTTTCTGCGCCTCGATCGTATATTCCAGCACCTTGCCGTCACGCCACAGCTTGATCACCGTCGGTTTGCCCGCACTGTCGTTGATCAGCGGGATCATCTGGCCGAATTCATAAACCTTGGTGCCGCCGATCTCCAGAATGACGTCATCCACCAGAATACCGGCCTTGTCCGCCGCCCAGCCAGGCGTCACCGCATTGACCCGTGTCGGAGACAAGGGCGGGCCGGAAACGGTGATTTCCTCGCCATCACGCAAGACTGTGTAGGACAGCTTCGGCTGTGTCGGCAGCGCATCAAGGAAGGCGCCATAGCCCTCTTTATCGGGGAAACGCACGCCTTCGATTGCTACCAAAGTGTCACCCGGCTCCAGTTCCGACACACCTGCGGGCAATTCGTAAACCGTGGCAATTTTCGGCGGATAGGTGGAAATCCCGTCCACCAGTGCCAGACCGGCAAAGACAATGATCGCCAGAATAAAGTTGAACACAGGCCCCGCCAGCACCGTCAGGAACCGCGCCCACAAAGGCGCGCCGTGCATGGTGTGGCGCTTTTCCTCGTCCGACAGGGTGCTGATGGCCTCGCCGTCCTTGCCGCTGGCGGCGTCTGCATCGCCCAGAAACTTGACATAACCGCCAAAGGGCAGCGCCGCGATTTGCCATTTGGTGCCGCGTTTATCGACACGCGACCACAGGGTCGGGCCAAAGCCCAGTGAAAACACCTCGGCGTGGATGCCGGTCCATCGGCCAACGATGTAATGGCCGTATTCGTGGATGGCCACGATCACCGACAGGGCAACGATAAAGGCTGCAACCGTAAATGCAAAATTGCCGAAAACCGGAAGTATGCTTGCGAAATCCAAGGTGGTGTCCTTTATGCCTGCCGCTGGCGAATGATATCTTTGGCGGTCTGTCGTGCCAGATGGTCTGTCTTGCGCACCATATCAAGGGTGATCACGGCATTATCAAGGCGATTGTCGTTTGATGTGCGGTTCAGCACCTCTTCCACCACCTCGGCCATGTGCATAAATCCGATCTGCCCGCCGATGAAAGCATCCAGCGCGACCTCCTTGGCCGCATTGAACGTGGCCCCTGTCAACCCGCCGGCCTCGATCACCTCGCGGGCCAGTCGCAGAGCGGGCCAGCGCACCTCGTCCGGAGCGCGGAATTCCAGTTTGCCCAGCTTGGCCAGATCCAGCCGTTCCACCGGCACATGCCCGCGTTCGGGCCAATGCAGCGCATAGCCGATGGCATGGCGCATATCGGCGGGGCCAACATGGGCCATCAGGCCGCCATCAACACACCCGACAAGGGCGTGCACCATGGATTGCGGATGCACGATCACCTCGATCTGGTCGGGGCGGATGTCGAAATATTCATTGGTTTCAATTACCTCCAGCGCCTTGTTGAACATGCTGGCGCTGTCGATGGTGATGCGCTGGCCCATGTCCCAGTTGGGATGGGTCTGCGCCTGTTTCAGGGTGGCTGTTGCCAGCCTTTCCAGCGGCCAGTCACGAAATGCACCACCGGATGCGGTAATGATGATGCGCTCGACCTTGGCGATGTCCTCGCCCACCAGCGCCTGAAAGATGGCGGAATGTTCGCTGTCTACAGGCAGGATGGTTGCACCATATTTGCGCGCCTCGGCCATCAGCAACGGCCCTGCGGCGACCAGACTTTCCTTGTTTGCCAGCGCCAAAGTGGTGCCCTGCCGCAAGGCGCGCAACCCCGGTGCCAGACCGGCCGCGCCGACAATCGCCGAGAGTATCCAGTCCGCAGGCCGGTCCGCCGCCTCGATCAAGGCCGCCTCGCCCGCTGTGGCCGCAATGCCGCTGCCCGCAAGCGCTGCCTGCAAATCACCCAGGTATTCGGGAAAGGCCGTGACGGCCACTTCGGCCCGCAGCGCGCGTGCATCCTTGGCCAGTTGCGCAATATTGCGCCCGCCCGTCAGCGCCACCACCTGATATTTGTCCGGTTCCCGCGCAATCAGGTCAATCGCGCTTTGCCCGATCGAGCCGGTCGCGCCAAATATACTGACCCTGCGCATGTCTTATCCGGCCCCGAAAGGAAAGCCTGCCAAGACCACCGCCGCCAGCACCACAACCGAGGCCCCGAGCATT
The DNA here is from genome assembly GCA_015494385.1 of Marinosulfonomonas sp. GTDB lineage: Bacteria > Pseudomonadota > Alphaproteobacteria > Rhodobacterales > Rhodobacteraceae > Profundibacter. Next base: position 671 of record WGBJ01000065.1, on the reverse strand, counting down.
CCGTCAAACCGGTCCATGAACCCGCCGTGGCCGGGGATCAGGTTAGAGGAATCCTTGATGCCGGTTTTGCGTTTGATCGCGCTTTCGGCGATGTCGCCCATCTGCGCGGCAAAGGCCACCAGAACCGAAAACAGCGGCAGACCACTCCACAATCCCTGAAAGGCGCTGAAATACCAGCCGACCAATGCGGCCCCGACCCAGCCGGCAATGGTGCCTGACCAGGTTTTCTTGGGGCTGATCGCCGGCCAGAATTTCGGCCCGCCCAGCAGACGACCGGCGACATAACCGCCAATGTCGCTGGCCACGACCACCAGCAGCAGCCAGATCATCCAGACCAGCCCAAGATCCTGACGCAAATAGATAAATCCGTATCCGGCCAGCATAATCAGCAGTGAATAGGCCCCGAACATCAGGCGCTTCTTCTTGATCACAATCAGGCCATACAACACCGGCGCGACCAAAGCGATAACCGCCAGATAGGACGGCACAAAACTGGCAATCGCCAAAGCAAAACCCGCGTTGGTGCCATAGCCGATGTGGCGTTCCACCTGATCGGGCACCAGCATCCGCGTCAGTTCCCATGACATCAAGCCACTGGAAATCGCGATCAGGGCAATGAACCAGTACCCACCGGCCCAGACCGCCCCGCCTGCCACCAGCGCCATCACAAT
>WGBJ01000064.1 GCA_015494385.1 Marinosulfonomonas sp. | reverse complement strand
CGTGTGGCGCGCGGGCGCCCGCCACCACCACGACCACCCCCCATGAAATCGCCGAACAGATCGTCAAACACATCCGAGAAGGCCGAGGCAAAATCACCCTGTCCCGGGTGTCCGCCACGTCCGCCGCCCATGCCACCCTCAAAGGCGCCATGACCGTAGCGGTCATATGCGGCCCGTTTATCGGGGTCTTTCAATACCTCGTGGGCCTCGTTCACTTCTTTGAACTGGGTCTCGGCATCGGGGTTGTCAGAGTTTCGGTCAGGGTGAAATTCTTTGGCCTTCTTGCGATAGGCCTTTTTGATTTCTTCAGCAGTTGCAGTTCTGCTGACGCCCAATACAACATAATAATCGCGCTTTGACATTTATGTTATCCCTTGGGAACGCCAAGGCCGGCCCGACATAATATCAGGCCGGCCCACGACGTTGGTTACCGCTTTATGCGCGTTTGTCGTCGTCCAGATCTTCAAAGTCAGCATCGACGATATCGTCGTCAACACCGGATACTTCGTCTTCCGGGCTTGCTTCTGTTTCCTCACCGGCTGATGCTTGCTCGGCTTTGTAGATTGCCTCGCCCAGCTTCATTGCGGCTTCGGTGACGTTCTGGATACCCGACTTGATCTTCTCGGAATCTTCGGTTTCCAGTTGGTCTTTCAGCGCAGCGATGGCCAGTTCGATTGCTTCGATGGTGGTCGGATCCACCTTGTCGGAGTGCTCTTCCATCGCTTTTTCGGTCGAGTGGATCAGGCTTTCGGCCTGGTTTTTCGCCTCGATCAGTTCTTTGCGCGCCTTATCGGCCTCGGCATTTTCCTCGGCTTCTTTGACCATTGCCTCGACTTCGTCATCGGACAGACCGCCAGATGCCTGAATGGTGATCTTTTGTTCTTTGCCGGTGCCTTTGTCTTTGGCAGCAACTTCAACAATGCCGTTCGCATCGATGTCAAAGGTGACTTCGATCTGCGGCAGACCACGCGGGGCTGGCGGGATGTCTTCCAGATTGAACTGACCCAGAAGTTTGTTGTCCGCAGCCATTTCGCGTTCACCCTGGAATACACGCAGGGTTACGGCGTTCTGGTTGTCCTCGGCGGTCGAGAACACTTGCGACTTCTTGGTCGGGATCGTGGTGTTGCGGTCGATCAGACGGGTGAACACGCCACCCAGCGTTTCGATGCCCAGCGACAGCGGGGTCACGTCCAGCAGAACAACGTCTTTGACGTCGCCTTGCAGAACGCCGGCCTGAATGGCAGCACCCATGGCAACCACTTCGTCCGGGTTCACACCCTTGTGCGGTTCCTTGCCAAAGAATTTGGTGACTTCTTCTGCCACTTTGGGCATCCGTGTCATACCACCAACCAGAACGATCTCGTCGATGTCACCGGTCGAAAGGCCAGCATCCTTCAGCGCTTCTTTACAAGGCTTCAACGAGGCCTTGATCAGATCGCCAACCAGGCTTTCCAGTTTCGCACGGGTCAGTTTCATCACCATGTGCAGTGGCTGGCCACCGTTTGGATCCATGCTGATGAACGGCTGGTTGATTTCGGTCTGTGTGGCCGAGGACAATTCGATCTTGGCTTTTTCAGCGGCTTCTTTCAGACGCTGCAGGGCCATCTTGTCCTTGGACAGATCAACACCGGTTTCCTTTTTGAATTCTTCCGACAGGTATTTCACAATACGCATGTCAAAGTCTTCACCACCAAGGAAGGTGTCGCCGTTGGTCGATTTAACCTCGAACAAACCATCGTCGATTTCCAGAATGGTCACGTCGAAAGTACCGCCACCAAGGTCATAGACCGCAATGGTTTGGCTTTCTTTCTTGTCCAGACCATAGGCCAAGGCCGCAGCCGTCGGTTCGTTGATAATACGCAGCACTTCCAGACCGGCGATTTTACCGGCATCTTTGGTGGCTTGACGCTGGGCGTCGTTGAAATAGGCAGGCACCGTGATAACGGCCTGCTTCACTTCTTCGCCCAAATAACTTTCGGCGGTTTCCTTCATTTTGCCCAGAATGAACGCGGAAATCTGGCTGGGGCTGTATTTTTCGCCTCTTGCCTCGATCCACGCGTCACCATTGCCGCCGTCGACAATTTTGTAGGGCACATGTTTTTTATCTTTGATCACTTCCGGATCATCAATCCGGCGACCGATCAGTCGCTTGACTGCAAAGATTGTGTTTTCGGGGTTGGTAACGGCCTGACGTTTTGCAGGCTGGCCAACCAGACGTTCGTTGTCTGTGAATGCAACGACAGATGGCGTTGTGCGTGCGCCTTCTGCATTTTCGATGACCCGCGGTTGCGAGCCGTCCATGATGGCGACACAAGAGTTTGTTGTCCCCAGATCAATACCAATGACTTTAGCCATGTTTTTTGTTCCTTCTCTTAGGCGATGTTGTGGCCCGCGATCCTAATTATAGGCATCAGCGCGCCGATCCCAATTTCCATCAGGGCCAAGCCCCGACAGTGCTTCACGGGGTATATAAGGAGGGTGTAACACCCCTGCAAGATGTTGAGCAGGTTATAAAGTGCGATTACACACAAAAAGTTGATTCAATTCGGTGGATTGGCCGGATTTCGAATTGAATCACCAAACTCCCGACCTGTTACATCCTCCTTGTGGCAGGATTCCATGCCTTGCAACCGGTCGGCTGAATGTTGCTCGGCGATTTCTTGCGAAGATTGGGGGGGTTGGGAAAAGAAATCACATTTTTGACCGGCTTTGTGCCACCAAGTCGCCATGATCCTGTGATCTGACGACGTAAGCATAAAACCGGAGAACGAGTGCGTGAGTAAAAAGCTGATAACGATTGTAACGTTTCTGTCCGCTATCTTCCTTTTTTCACTGGATGCGCAGGCTTGTTCCCGCCGCACCGTTGCGGGATCTGACAAGTTGATCATGCCAGAACGGCGCATCAACGAATCCCTGCTGGATGCAGCTGTCCGTGTCGAGGTGAACTATTATCGCTGCCGCGCGGGTTTGCGTCCGGTGCGATCGGATGCAGGTTTGCGCAAGCTGGCCAAGGGGCACAGTAAATGGATGGCGCGGGCCAGCAAAATGTCGCATACCTCGACGGTTTCCGGTCGCCGCACCCTTGGGGACCGGCTAAAGCGTTCGGGCATCCGCTGGAAAGCGGCCGCCGAAAATATCGGCATGGTTCACCGCTTTCAGTTGGAAACCCAGCGGTTTTATGGCGAAACCGGCAGCTGCCAGTTTACCAATTCATCAGGACATAAAATCCAGCCGCACAGCTATCAGTCCCTTGCACGTTACATCGTCGGATTGTGGATGAGCTCGCCCGGTCACAAGCACAACATCATGGACCGGCGCATGACCAAGGTCGGCACTGCAATTGCCCTTGATCGCAAAGCGCGGTTTTGCGGGACTTACTATATTACCCAGAATTTTGCCCAGTAACGTCGGGTGCCCTAAGCGAGCAGATTATAATCAACACCGTTGATCCTGATGTTTATTTCCGTTTGGGCGTCGCCATCAACCAATGCCCAGACAATTTGTCCTGTGGGTTTGTAAATCACGAATGCTTCGGACACGCCGGCGGCACCTGCGCCAGTCGTGTCGGCATAATTGATCTGGAAATCACTGGCTGATGCAGCCCCGCCACCCCAGACCAAAACATCCCCTTCAGCAGCACTATAATCCTGAATCCAGTCT
>WGBJ01000063.1 GCA_015494385.1 Marinosulfonomonas sp. | reverse complement strand
GGCGGACGGGCGAAATGCCTGCAACGGCTGATCCGGCTGGACATGCCGGTGCCCAAAACCCTTGCCCTGTCGTTTGACGCGGTGCATGCCATCGCCGCCGGTGATCCCGCCAACACAGAGGCGATGATCGACAGTTTCGGTGATGCGCTGGTCTCGGTGCGGCCCAGTTCAGGAGACCCCGACTGGGGCGGCCCCGGCGCGATCCTGAATATCGGCATGAACACCCGGCGTCACAAGGAACTGGCGCAAGAACTGGGCGAGCCTGCCGCCAACGCGCTTTACCTGCGCTTCATTCAGGCCTTTGCCGTCCATGTCGCCCGTCTGGACCCCGATATGTTCGATCTGCCAGACAACCCGACCGGCGAGGCACTGCAAGACATGCTGCGCGCCTACGAGGACGAAACCGACGCCGAATTTCCGCAAGACCCGGCAAAACAGCTGTCCGATGTGCTGCGTTCGATGGCGCGGGCATGGGAAGGCACCACCGCCCGCCTGTTGCGACAGGCCAAAGGCGCGCCCGCCGATGCGGGGCTGGGGCTGATCGTGCAGCAAATGGCATTGGGGGTGGGCAAGGGCGAATGTGGCTCGGGCGTGATCCAGTTTGCCGATGACATCACCGGATTGCCACGGATCAAGGGGCGCTACCTTAGCCAGAGTCAGGGGCGCGATGCGCTGACACAGGAAAAGGGCGCGCTCTATCTGACCCATGACGAACGCGGCCCGTCGCTTGAGGATCTGTGCCCCGACTGTTTCGCCAAACTGAAACAATACGGCGAGATTTCCCGCCAGCGCCTGCGCGAGGAAATGCAGATCGAATTCACCATTTCGAACAACTGCCTGAACATTCTGGATGCGGTGCGCATCCCGCGCCGTTCCCGCGCGGCGGTGCGGATTGCTGTGGCGCTGGCCAAGGACGGGATCATCAGCCGCGAAGAGGCCCTGATGCGGATCGAACCGCGCGCCCTTAGCGAATTGTTGCACCACCAGATTGACCCCGAAGGCCCGCGTGACGTGTTCCAGCAGGGCATCGCCGCCAGCCCCGGTGCCGCCAGCGGGCGCATTGTGTTTTCGGCCAATGCAGCCCAAGCCAGTCAGGCCCGTGGCGAGGATTGCATCCTTGTGCGCCGCGAAACCACCCCCGAAGACGTGCGCGGCATGAACGCGGCTGTCGGGGTGCTGACGGCCAAGGGTGGCATGACCAGCCACGCCGCCGTGATTGCCCGCGGCCTTGGCCTGCCCTGCGTGGTTGGCGCCATGGGGATGGAAGTTGACCGCCGCGACAAGGTCATCACCGCCGAAGACGGGCGCGTGTTCAAAGAAGGCGACGTGATCACCATCGACGGCACTGCCGGTCAGGCGCTGGCAGGCACCGCCAAAATGCTGGAACCCGCGCTGGACGGGGCGTTTCGCCAGTTGATGGAATGGGCCGATCAGGCCTGCGATATGGGTATCCGCGCCAATGCCGACACCCCCGCCGACGCCCGCATTGCCCGCAAATTCAACGCACAGGGTATCGGGCTGTGCCGCACCGAACACATGTTCTTTGAACAGGAACGCCTGACGGTGATGCGCGAAATGATCTTTGCCGACACCTCCGAAGACCGGGCCGAGGCCTTGGGCCAGTTGCTGCCCATGCAGCGAAAGGATTTTGTCGAACTGTTTGGCATCATGCAGGGCAAACCCGTCTGCATCCGCCTGCTGGACCCGCCCCTGCACGAATTCCTGCCTGCCCACCGCGAAGGCCAGCGCGAACTGGCCGAGGCGCTGGGTCTGCCCGTGTCCGACGTGACCCGCCGCGTCGATGCGCTGCGCGAATACAACCCGATGCTGGGCATGCGCGGCGTTCGGCTGGGCATCACCGTGCCGGAAATCTACGACATGCAGGCCCGCGCAATATTCGAAGCGACCGTGATCGCCAGCAAAAACGGCGCCCCCGTGGTGCCCGAAATTATGATCCCGCTGGTCAGCGCCACCCACGAGGTCGATCTGGTCAAAACCCGCGTGGATGCGGTGGCGGCGGCCGTTCGGGTCGAACAGGGGCATGATTTCGATTATCGCCTTGGTGTGATGGTCGAAACCCCGCGCGCGGCGTTGCGGGCCGGGGATATTGCCCAGAATGCTGCTTTCCTCAGCTTTGGCACCAATGACCTGACCCAGATGACCTATGGCATGTCGCGCGATGATGCTGGCCGGTTCATGTCGAATTATGTGCAACAGGGGGTTTTTCCCGAAGACCCGTTTCACATGCTGGACACCGAAGGCGTTGGCGAATTGCTGACCATCGGCGCGGAACGTGGCCGCGCGGCCCGCAAGGACGTGGTGCTGTCGATTTG
>WGBJ01000062.1 GCA_015494385.1 Marinosulfonomonas sp. | reverse complement strand
GCAATGCCAGACGCATTAGCCGTGCATTTTGCAACCGTTGCGCTTATGCGGCGTAGCGGGCGACGGCCTGATCAAAGGTGTTGGCCAGAACATTCACAGAATCGATGATGTAATGCACGGTTTGGTCCGTCATCAGATAACCGAAATTCAGGCGCACCCAGCCGGGTTTATGCACCTCGTTACCGGCCAGAATTTCATGCCGCAACTGGTCGGAATAGTCGTGGTCGATGTTCAACAGGCGGTGGCCGTAGGGACCAGCGCAGGCACAGCCGCCACGGGCCTGAATGCCGTATATATCGCTTAGCAGGCGGGTGAACACCTGTTCGGACACCGGTTTACCGGCGCTATCACGCACCAGAAAGGAAAAGATCGGCAGGCGATGGGCACTCGGATGCCCCAGCAGGGTCAGACGCGGGTTGTTGGACCAGCCACGACGGGCCATTTGCACGAATTCGGCTTCGCGGGCGGCGATGCGGTCTTCTCCGATCGCTTCTTTGATCAGGAACACCAGTGCCGCGCGGATGTCGCCGATGACGTTTGGCGTGCCGGCCTCTTCGCGCTCGGACAAGTTGCCGGTGTAGTCGTGGTTCCACGGCGAAACAAAACAGACCGTGCCGCCGCCGGGTGCTGTGGGCACATTGCGGTGCACCACCGATTTGCGCAGGATCAACACGCCCGAGGCCGCAGGGCCGCCGGGGAATTTATGGGCCGAGGCCACGACGGCGTCCTTTTCCACATCCGTGCCGCTGCGCATATCAATCGGCAGATACGGCCCGCCGCCAGCGTAATCCCAGACAGACAGGGCACCGTGTTTCTTTAGCAACCGCGTAACCGGATCAGGATCGGTGATAATGCCGGTGACATTGGAGGCGGCCGAGAAACTGCCGATCATCAGGTCCGCGCCCGCGTGATCCCGAAGGGCCTGCTCCAGCACGTCCAGATCCGGCCCGCCTGTGGAACTTTCGGGGATTTCCACCACCTCGGCTTTGCTTTCACGCCACGGCAGCATGTTCGAGTGATGCTCGTAGGGGCCGATGAATACCACCGGATTTTGCGCCTCGTTCACCCCCAGCAGGGCCACCAGCCGGTTTAACCCCGCCGTTGCCCCCGAGCCTGTAAAGATCACCGCGCAATCCTCGCCTGCCTTGGTCACGCGGGCAATCTCGCCGCGGGCCTGTTCGCGCAGACGTGTCATGTAGCCGCCGCAATAGGAGGCCTCGGTGTGGCTGTTGGCGTAATAGGGCAGCACCTGTTCGGAGATGAAACCCTCGACCTGCCGCAGGGCACGACCCGAGGCGACGTAATCGGCGTAAACCAGCGGCACGGGGCCATCAGCACCGGGGATCATCGCACCTTCGCCAATCAGACCGGCGCGCAGGTCGGCAATCGGGTTTTCACTGGACAGCATGGATTTGAAAGCATTCAGGGGCATGGGATAATTCCTGTTGTTTTCCCAATAATGCACCCGTTAACTTGCGATTACGCTCTTACTTCACTTGATATTTGACTGTTTTGGTTGTCATATGACCACATGAAGCAAGGAATTGTAGATCATATAGACCGGCAGCTATTAAAAGAGCTGCAAGAAAACGCCGACCTGTCGCAACGCGAGTTGGCCGACCGGATCCGCATTTCCCAAAATGCCTGTTGGCGGCGGTTGCAGGCGCTGACGGCAGCGGGGGTGTTGCGCGGTGCCACTGCGCGGCTGGACCGGCAACAACTGGGTCTGGGGCTGGTGGTGTTCGTGATGCTGCGCACGCGGCACCATTCGGCAGACTGGCTGGCGCAGTTTCGCCGCCATGTGCTGACCATCCCCGAGGTGGTGGATTTTCACCGGATCGGCGGCGATTACGACTATCAGCTAAAGGTCGTGACAGAAGACATGGCCAGCTATGACCGCGTTTACCAGCGGCTGATTGAAAAGGTGGAACTGGATTCCGTCACATCCTATTTCGCGATGGAATCGATTGCCGAAGGACGCCCCCTGCCCCTTTGATCAATCGCAAGATTTGCTACGCGCCTTCAGCCAGTCCATCACGGCCATCATCACACCCGAAAAAACAAACGTCAGATGAAGGGCGATCAGCCACCGCAATTCAACGGGGGAAACGCCGGCTTCTTTGCCCACCTCCATAAACTGCTTTAGCAGCTGGATGGCCGAAATGGCGACGATAGATGCGATCAGTTTTATTTTCAGACCGGAAAAATCGATCTTGCCCATCCAGTCGGGGCGGTCGGATTCATCGTCCAGATCCAGTTTGGATACGAAGTTTTCGTAACCGGAAAAGATAACGATCAACAAAAGGTTTCCGGCCAAAGCAAGGTCGATCAGGGACAGGATCAACAGGATGACCTTCTCGTCCGACATTTCAAGTGCCATTGGCAGGTAATGGAACAGCTCTCGCAAAAACACGACGACAAGCAAGCCCAGCGCGGCCACAAGGCCCAGATAGATCGGCGCAAGCAGCCAGCGGGATGCAAACAACAGTTTTTCAAACCCCTGTTCTACCGGATTTTCCTTGCCCATCACCCCTCCTTTTGTTCCGAGTGGAACATCTGCTTCCATCCCCCGTCTATACACAACGCCTGCCATCAAAACAACAAAGCCGCAACGGTTTCCCGATGCGGCCCTGTATCAATGTATCCAATCCGCAGATTAGTTCTTGGCGTAGAATTCCACCACCAGGTTCGGCTCCATCATCACCGGATAAGGCACATCGCCCAATGTCGGTGTGCGCAGGAATTTGGCGGTCATTTTCGAGTGATCCACTTCGATATACTCGGGCACATCGCGTTCGGCCAGTTGAGTAGCCTCGAGCAGAACAGCCATCTGTTTGGAACGATCACGCACCTCGATCACGTCGCCTTCTTTAACGCGGTAGGAGGGGATGTTCACTTTCTTGCCGTTCACACGGACGTGGCCGTGGTTCACGAACTGACGGGCGGCAAATACGGTTGCTACGAACTTGGCGCGGTAAACAACAGCGTCCAGACGACGCTCCAGCAGACCGATCAGGTTTTCACCTGTATCGCCTTTTACACGTTCGGCTTCACCATAGATGCGGCGGAACTGTTTTTCGGTCAGGTCGCCGTAGTACCCCTTCAGCTTTTGCTTGGCGCGCAGCTGGATGCCGAAATCCGACAGTTTTTGCTTGCGGCGCTGACCGTGCTGGCCGGGGCCATATTCGCGACGGTTAACGGGGGATTTGGGGCGGCCCCAAATGTTTTCGCCCATGCGGCGATCTAGTTTGTGCTTGGCAGCTGTGCGTTTGGTCACGGCTGATCTCCTTCGGTATATGTGCGCCATAAGCGCGGGAAGGGCGTTGTCCTTTCCCTCCCCTAAAACCGGTTCGGGCGACAGGCATCCTTTTGCAAGGGCCACCAACACCAAATGAATGCCCCAGCCGGTGAGGGCTGGGAACTTGGCGCTTCTAGGGGGCGGGCACGCCAGAGTCAACAATGATTGGCAAATATCAATGCCAAAATGGCACTTCGGATTTGTCGCACCCGAAATTGCCCGATTTTCTATGCAACAGCCCCCGAATATGCCAATAAAGGCTTGCATATGACAAAACATATTCCTAAATACGAATATGTTCTTAACCGGCACCAATGTGCCTGCTCAACCGAAAGGAATGAAATATGACTTCTGAACGCGCTGTGCTGGCCTTTGCCGGCTTTATGGTCATCCTGTCCGTGATCCTGACAAACTATGTTCACCCGAGCTTTATGTGGCTGACAATCTTTGTCGGGGCAAACCTGTTTCAATCTGCTTTCACCGGTTTCTGTCCGGCTGGCAAGATTTTCCAGAAACTGGGCTTCAAATCTTCCGAAGGCAGCTGCTGCTAATGAATTCCGGCGCATCCCCAATTTGCGGGGTGCGCCGCTAGGGTCAGGATTAATAGGTCCTGACCCTAGCGCTTGCGAAACAGCGCCACAGATGATCGCGTCTGTTGCAACTCGGCTTCGGCCTGTTTGCCATACCCGTAGGTCTCGACAATCTCGAATCCGTCAATCCTGTCTTTCAAAGACACGAATTTTTCAGCGAACCCGTCCGCTTCGTAAAACCCGGCATTGATTCCCAATGCGAACAATGCCCCCGGTCGGGCCACCCGCAACAATTCGTCTATCGCCTCGGGTCCGACATGGCCGTGGGTAAAGGTGCCAACCGAAATCACGCCCCCATAGACCGAGTCCGCGATTCCAACCTGTCCGGTTAAATCCGCATGGATGGTATCGCGATAACATCCTTTGGACTGCGCAACGGCCAGCATATCGGGTGAAATGTCGAGCGCATCTACGGGGGCCAAGCCATGCGCGGCAAGAGCCTGCCCTACCAGCCCCGTGCCTGCCCCCACATCCAGAATGGGCATATCCCCGTCGCACCGCTTTGCAAACAGTTCGGCAATCAGTTGCGGGTTGCGGTAATCATTGGCCTTGGCAAAATCCTGATCATAGGTTTTCGCCCACTCCCGATACAACTCGATCGAATCCTCGGGCGTTTTCAGCGCATAGGCCGCATCACGATCCGGTTTTGAATCTGCCATGTTCCCCCGACACCCTATACCGCATCATCCTCCAGATGCAGTTTCATATCCATCAGCACATGCTGCAATGCCAGCGTTTCGCGCAACAGGCGCTTGGCCTCGTTGATGGTAATCACGCCATCCTCGATGGCTTGTCCGTATTCCGTCATCAACATGGCAAACCGCTGCGACAGGGCAACCACATCCGCATTCACGCCACCACCCTTGGGCATGTTGCGCTTTTCCAGATGAAAGGAAATCGTCACACCGGCCAGATCCGCCAATGCCGAAGTCACATGCGGGTATTCCGCTTCCTGCTCAAGGGCTGCGGCAGCATCAATCGGCATAAAGCGATCGGCATGCTCGACCGCATCCGAATAGTACCGCCCAAGCGTCGCCTTTGACTTGCCCGTCAACCGGCACGCATTTTCGATGCCCACATCCTTGACCAGGGCTTCGGTGTGCTTCTTCAGGTACTTCTTCACGTCAACCATTTAAGACTCCTTGCGGGGATTCCCGATTTAAGGGGGAAATACCCTTTTCTTTTCCCATTAATCATTTCGAACAGGTTTGTCATATAGAAATCCAGTCCCGTGTTTTGGGATTGCAGTGAGTGGCTAATGTTCCCGACATTAGTATTGGGTGGGGTCTTCGTGTTTCTGTTGTGTGGGAGCGACAGAGCCGGTGCAATCCGGCAGCGACGCGAAAACCCTTTTCTGTTTGTATCAGGTGCAGAGGTCCGGTTCATCCCCAGGCGTGAGCCAGTTCCGGACCTCTTATTTCCCCGATTACCCTTGATATATTGGCTTTGGCCCGGTTTTTAACAACGCCTCCGCCCTTTACAATCTCTATAAACAAACCTGTCTTGCACATCTTTGGCTGTTGCGGCAAAACTGCGCCCATGGCTAAACTATATTTTCACTACTCCACGATGAATGCAGGCAAATCGACGATTTTGCTGCAAGCGTCTTACAACTATCGCGAACGTGGAATGCAGACCTATCTTATTACGGCCCGTCTGGATAATCGGGCCGGCGAGGCAAAAATCGCATCGCGAATCGGTATTGATGATGACGCCGACACATTCGAATCCGGCGAAGACCTGTATGCCAAAATCCAGAATCGGCTGGATCAGGGCCCCTGCGCCTGCATTTTTATCGACGAATCACAATTCCTGACCAAAGAACAGGTCTGGCAACTGGCCCGCGCTGTGGACGATCTGAATGTGCCCGTGATGTGTTACGGCCTGCGGGTCGATTTTCAGGGAGAACTGTTCCCCGGATCGGCCGCCCTGCTGGCACTGGCCGACGAAATGCGCGAAGCCCGCACAATTTGCCATTGCGGCAAGAAGGCAACGATGGTTGTGCGCATGGACGGGGACGGCAATGTGATCACCGATGGCGATCAGGTGCAGATCGGCGGCAATGAAAGCTATCTGTCGCTGTGCCGCAAACACTGGAGGGAAGCGACAGGAAATTAGCCTTTTGCGGCAGTTGCCCCTTGGCAATTCAGGCAAAGGTCGTTTTACTGCAAATCTGGAACGAAAAACCACAGGGGCGATTGCATTAACCTATTCCTGCCATGACCCTGTGAAATACGCGGACAAAACCACGAAAACCTATCTACGGGAGAGAGACATGAAAATCACCAAAGGCTTCAAAGCTGCGCTTCTGGGCGCCGCCCTTGTTGCAGGGGTCGCCACAACGGCCGCCGCACAAGAGCTGAAATTCTTTACCATCGGCACAGGCGGCACCGCCTATACCTATTATCCGGTTGGCGGCGTTATCGCGAACGCGATTTCCAAGCCCCCCGGATCGCGCCCCTGCGAAGAAGGTGGCAGCTGTGGTGTGGACGGTCTGATCGCTTCGGCTGTTTCGTCGCGCGGTTCTGTTGACAACGTAAACGCCATTATTTCCGGTCTGCGTAACTCGGGCTTTGCCCAGTCGGACGTGGCTTACTGGGCCTACACCGGCACCGGCACCATGGAAGGCAAAGCGCCCGCAGAAGACCTGCGCACCATTGCCGCCCTGTTTGAAGAGCACATCCATCTGGTGGCGCTGGCCGACAGCGGCATCAACTCGGTTGCCGATCTGAAAGGCAAGCGCGTGTCTTTGGACGAGCCTGGCTCGGGCACATATGTTGATGCCAACATGATCCTCGAGGCTGCCGGTGTTTCGTCTGACGACATCTCGGCCGAAGCCCTGAAGGGTGGCGCTGCTGCCGAAGCCCTGCGCAACGGCAAAATCGATGCGTTCTTTGTGGTTGCCGGTTATCCGACTGGCTCGCTGGTGGAACTCGCCTCGGCTGCGGACATCAAACTGGTGCCGATCGACGGTGCTGCGGCTGACGCGCTGACCGAAAAATACGGCTTCTTCGCCAAATCCGACATCCCTGAAGGCGCTTATGAAGGCGTTGCAACCACACCCACCGTGGCCGTTGGTGCGCAGTGGTTCACATCCGCCAAGGAAGATGACGAACTGATCTACCAGATCACCAAAGCACTGTGGAACGAAAAGTCCCGCAAATTGCTGGACGTGGGTCACGCCAAAGGCAAAAGCATCACGCTGGAAACTGCCCTGAACGGCGTCGGTGTGCCGCTGCACCCGGGTGCCGAGCGTTTCTACAAAGAAGTCGGAATGATCAAGTAAGACGACTTTGACCAGATACTGGCCCGGGTGCAATTCTGCGCCCGGGCCTTTTGCATATGACGGAACCCCTAGCGATGTCCACTGAACCCATCCCCGAACTGACCCCCGAACAGCTTGCCGAGATCGAGCGCGAGTACGATCCCGAAATGGCCTTTCGCCAGACCGGCAAAGCCCTGACCATGTTTATCACCACCGCGCTGGTGGCGATGTCGGTCTATCACTTTTATGCTTCGGGCTTTGGCCTGATTCGCGAATTGCTGCACCGCGGTATTCACCTGTCCTTTGTTCTTGGGCTGGTGTTTTTGCTGTTTTCCTGGCGCCGTTCAGACGCCGGTGTGCTGGCCCCGCCCACGTGGTACCGGTTTAGCGGCGTTTCCATCCTTGATATGATCTTTTCCTTTCTGGCTGTTGGCGCGTCCCTGTACCTGCCGCTGCTACCGCCGGAAATCGTGGCAGAACGTGTCGGCAACCCGTCCCAGGGCGATGTCTTCATGGGCACCGCCCTGCTGGTGCTGGTGCTTGAAGCCGCGCGGCGTTCGATCGGGCCGACCCTGCCGATCATCGCCATGATCTTTATCGCTTTTGCCATCTTCGGCCCCTACGCGCCCGGCGCGTTGAAACACGGCGGCACCAGTTGGCTGGGCCTGATCAACCACCTCTATATGACCAATCAGGGCATCTATGGCATCGCCATTGGCGTAATGGCGCAATATGTGTTCCTATTCATCCTGTTCGGCGTGCTGGCCACGCGGATCGGTCTTGGACAATTGTTCATCGACATCGCGATGGTGATTGCAGGCCGCTATTCCGGCGGCCCAGCCAAGGTGGCGATTTTCTCGTCTGCCTTCATGGGCACGATATCCGGCTCCTCCATCGCCAACACGGTGACCACTGGCGCGCTGACCATTCCGGCAATGAAAAAGGTCGGCTACCCCGCCCATTTCGCCGGCGCTGTCGAGGCTACGTCCTCGACCGGCGGCCAGATCACCCCGCCCATTCTGGGGGCGGCGGCGTTTATCATGGTGGAATACCTTGAAATCCCCCTGCGCGATGTGCTGGCCGCGGCGCTGTTTCCAGCCCTGCTGCACTATTTCGGTATCTTCACCATGGTGCATCTGGAAGCCAAAAAGCTGGGCCTGCGCGGTCTGAAAGCCGAAGAGCTGCCAAAAATGGGCATTGTACTAAAGCAGCATTGGCTGTCGATCATCCCGCTTGGCATTCTGGTCTATCTGATCCTGTCCGGCCGAACCCCCGATTTTGCCGCCGTTTACGGCATCATCGCCTGCGTGGTTGTCGGTTTCCTTAATCCGGTCAACCGCCTGTCCATCGCGGACCTGTGGGATTCGCTGGCAGCGGGGGCCAAAAACACCCTTGCTGTCGGGGCCGCTGCGGCCTGCGTCGGTATTATCGTTGGCGTCGTCACCCTGACGGGTGTCGGTTTTCGTCTGGGCTATGTTGTGGTGCAAACCGCGACCGACATCGGCACATCCATCAGCGCGATTTACCCGTTCAGCTATTTCGGCATTGAACAATGGGCGCTGTTTGTATCGCTGATCCTGATCGCGATTGCCTGTATCATTATGGGGGCCGGTATTCCGACAACGGCAACCTATATCATTCTGGTCGCCGTTGCCGCACCGGCCTTGGCCGTATTGCAGGTGCAGCCGCTGGTGTCGCATTTCTTTGTCTTTTATTACGGCGTTCTGGCCGACATCACCCCGCCCGTGGCGCTGGCCGCCTACGCGGCGGCGGGGATTGCCGGATCAAACCCGTTCAAGACAGGCAACACCGCTTTCCGGCTGGGCATAGCCAAGGCGCTGGTACCCTTTGTGTTCGTCTACTCGCCAGCCTTGCTGCTGGTGGCGGACGGGTTCACCTGGTATTCCTTCTTCATCACCCTGCTGGGCGCCATGATGGGGATCGCCAGCATGGGCACCGCATTCGCGGGCTATTTCATCGCACCACTGACCATGGTCGAACGCTGGTGGATCGCATTTGCGTCCTTCCTGTTCATCGCCCCGGGTCTGCCGACAATGGGCGTTGGTATAGTGATGCTGCTGCCCATCGCCTTGCTGCAAATCAAGCGCCGCAATGCGCTGGCAATGGCCTAAACCTTGTTGGGAACCTGCGCGCCGCTAAAGAACGCGCGCAGGTTTTCAACCGCCATCATCCCCATATTGGCACGCACCTCTTCGGCATTGGTGCCCAGATGCGGCAACAGAACCACGTTATCCAGTGCTTTCAGGGCATCCGGCACATGCGGTTCCTGCTCGTAAACATCCAGCCCGGCACCGGCAATTTCACCTGCCTGCAAGGTGGCAATCAGCGCCGCCTCGTCAATCACATCCCCGCGCGAGATATTGACCAGATAGGCATGCGGCTGCATCGCCTTTAGCGCAGCCGCATCAATCAGGTGATGGGTTTCAGGACTGCCCGGCACGGCCAGAACAACCACATCCGCCGCTGCCATCACCTCGGCCAATGATCCCAACTGTTTCGCAGGCACGCCCGCATCCGCCACGTTCGAGCGGTTGTGAAACACCACCTTCATCCCGAACCCGTCATGGCACCGCCGCGCAATCGCCTTACCGATCCGTCCCATGCCGATGATCCCCACGGTTTTGCCGCCAATGTGCATCCCCAGCATCTGCACCGGATGCCAGCCGCTCCATTGACCCGAGCGCACCAACCGTTCCCCTTCGCCCGCCCGACGCGCCGCCATCAGG